>CAYPIX010000025.1:32426-40313 GCA_964410875.1 uncultured Kofleriaceae bacterium | reverse complement strand
CCGGCTCAAATGTCCCCCCCGAAAAGCGACTTTCACTCCACTTAAAAGTTTTATCCGGAAAGACTTCAAGAAAGAAATACTTCGTTCTCTTGACGTTCCTGGCCTCCTGCGCCGAACGATAAAGCGCCCGCGGCCAAAGAAAACCCCAGGTCGTTAGACCTGGGGTTTTCGGTAAAAAGTGGCGGAGCGGACGGGACTTGAACCCGCGGCCTCCGGCGTGACAGGCCGGCGTTATAACCAACTTAACTACCGCTCCAAATTTTCAAAGTTCGATTCGTGGGCGAAACAGGACTCGAACCTGTGACATCCGCCTTGTAAGGGCGGCGCTCTACCAACTGAGCTATTCGCCCTTTTCCCAGCGGCCTATCCTTCTATCGGAGAGCGACACTATCTGTCAACCGCCTTGGGGACCTGCTCTGAATCAGTGGTGTTGTGCGGGCTCGAGACCGTCATCCCCGTCGCTCGTATCGAGGCTCTCAATACCCGTCCGCCAATCGAGTATTTGGGTAGGAGCGACTAAAAATTCTTCATCATGAGCCAAAGCCAATCGAAGAACCTCGTCCATATGTTTAACAGGGTGAAGCGTCATCTGCTTCAGTACCCGCTGGGGAATGTCCTTCAGATCCTTTTCATTCTCCTCGGGGAAAAGAACGGTAAAGATTTCTGCTCGATGAGCCGCAAGTATCTTCTCTTTAAGGCCCCCAATCGGAAGCACCCGACCTGTTAGGGTGACCTCCCCGGTCATGGCGATGTCCCGACGAACAGGAATACGCAGCAGTGCGGACGTCATGCCGGTCGCCATTGTGATACCCGCCGATGGCCCGTCTTTTGGGATCGCACCTTCAGGGAAGTGAACGTGAATATCGACCTTGTTCTGGAAATTTCGAACCAGCCCTAACGACTCCGCTCTCGATCGAATATAGCTCAGAGCTGCTTGCGCGCTCTCTTGCATCACGTCACCAAGTTTCCCGGTGAGCGTTAGCTTTCCTTTGCCAGGAACGATTGTGATCTCCGTTGGAAGAATATCCCCGCCGTGCATCGTTACCGCAAGACCGTTGGCCAGACCTATCTCGTCCTGCTCCTGCTTCCGGTTAGCTCGATGTTTAGGCGCACCCAAGAGTTCGTTTAGCTGTTTCTTGCCAACCGAATACTTTTTGCCTTCGGGTCGATCATCCACAAGCCAGTTTTTCGCGATTTTTCTCGCGCAGGTAGCAATCTCTCTCTCGAGATTACGAACACCCGCCTCCTTTGTGTAGTCGTTGATAATGGAGCGTAAACCATTATCGGTAAATTCGACTGACACCGGCTTGTCCGCCAAGCCGTTGGCTTCAAGTTGCTTAGGAATAAGGTACTTCTTTGCTATCGCAAGCTTCTCCCAGTCCGTGTAACCCGGGATATTTATGATCTCGAGACGGTCTTGGAGAGGCAATGGAATTTGGTGCTGTGAGTTTGCCGTGGTGATGAACATCACCTCGCTCAGATCGTAATCTAAATCCAGATAGTGATCGTTAAACGTCGAGTTCTGCTCTGGATCCAGAACCTCAAGTAGCGCAGAGGAAGGGTCGCCCCGAAAGTCCTGAGTCATCTTGTCGATTTCATCGAGAAGAAAGACAGGGTTATTGGTTCCAACCTTCTTCAAAGACTGTATGAGTTTCCCGGGAAGAGCACCGATATAAGTTCGGCGATGACCACGAATTTCCGCTTCGTCGCGTACGCCTCCAAGAGACTGACGAACGAACTGTTTGCCAGTCGCTCGAGCAATAGAACGCGCCAAAGAGGTTTTTCCAACGCCGGGAGGCCCAACCAAGCAAAGGATCGGTCCGCGAATTTTTTCGACTAGAGTCTGTACTGCGAGGTGTTCAAGGATCCTCTCTTTGACCTTTTTAAGCCCGTAGTGGTCAGAGTCCAGAACCTCTTCCGCCTTGGCTATATCCTTGATGTCTTCGCTCTTCTCTTCCCATGGAAGCGAAATAACCCAATCAATATAGTTACGCACGACCGTTGCTTCGGCAGACATAGGCGACATCAACTTGAGCTTTCTGAATTCCTTCAGGCAACGTTCTTTTGCTTCGGCGCTCATGGTTTTGGCCTTGATGCGCTTTTCTAATTCATTGAGCTCGTTCTTGAACTCGTCGCGATCACCCAACTCCTTCTGGATCGCCTGCATTTGCTCGTTGAGATAGTACTCCTTCTGGGACTTCTCCATTTGCTTCTTCATGCGGGTACGAATTTTCTTCTCTACCTGAAGAATTTCGATTTCCGCTTGCATCAGCTCATAGAGTTTCTCAAGCCGTTTAGACGGCGAGCTCGTTTCCAGAATTCCCTGCTTCTCAATAAGCTTGAGAGACAAATTTGCGACAATGGTATCCGAGAGAAGAGTAGGATCTTCAATCGTCTGAATCGAAACGAGCAACTCGGGACGAATCCGTTTGCTGTTCAGCTTTCCGTACGACTCGAAAACGTTTTGAACGGACCGAATCAGTGCTTGGATCTCGACAGTGCTTTCGTCGGGTTCCTGCATTTCTTCCACCTCGGCAACGAAGTGTGGACTTGACTGGGTAAACTCATGAATCTTCGCTCTTCGTCGACCCTCTACCAAAACCTTGATTGTGCCGTCCGACAGAGGAACAGGCTGAATAATGTGCCCAATCGTTCCCACACCAAAGATGTCATCCTCGGTCGGTTCGTTTGTCTTCGCCTTCTTCTGTGCAACTAGAAGAATCTCGTTTCCCGAGTCCATAGCTTCCTTAAGCGCACTGAGAGATTTTGCCCGTCCAACAAACAGCGGAACGAACATGTGGGGAAAGACGATAATGTCTCTCAACGGGAGCACGGGTATCGTTCGTGTCTTGGCAGATGTGTCTTCAATAGTCATAAGGACTCTTCAAACCCCGCGAGGGATATGAGCGTATAATCTACGACTCCAGTGACAGCACGCAAGGAAGCATAAAGAGGCCACGGGGTGTGGCTGATTCACCCCGCTGAAAATGCCGCCCTCCGTTGTTTTCGTCTGATTAGCTGAAAAATAAGCAGAACCGCAGGCTAATGTAACCTAGCTTACAAAAAACCCGAGGGGCATTCATTGTGCTTGTTAGTAAAGTTGTGGGGAGAGAGCACAAACCCGTTGAATTGTTCTTTGTTTGCGGGGCATTCCGCAGCAAGAGCAACGAGTTCGTTCGCCTTGCCGAGAAGTTAACAGAATTGCGCTCCTCAAAGTGCTCTGCATCCAACGCCTTTTATCGACCCAATACCGACATCGCATTGCTATCGGTACAGTTCGCTCAGGCTTGTTCTCCACAGGAAATGACCAAGCTCTTGGAAATTACCAAGCAAGCAGACGTGCTTGTCCTCGAGCCCGCCCGGCTTACGGCCAAGGACCGGTCCTCTTTCAATAGCTACCTTGAAAAATACCAAATCCAGTTTGACCAAAGCGACTGTCCTGAAACTGCATTGCTTCGACTCTGCGCTGAGCTTTCGCTAAATGTCGTCAGTAAAAATTCTCAGTCGGCCTCCAAAGCAGTTCGTGAGCAGTCTGTTCCATCGCCGGCGCCGGTCGAGCAAACTCAAAGAGATTTTTCTCAAACGATCGCAAACGAGATAACGCGGCCAAGACAAGAGCCAGGCGAGAGCTCTCTTGAAGAACTTCTTACGGCAGGAGCTTCTCCCGTTTCGCTCGAGGAATCTCCCGGTGTTTATAGCCAAAGGCGCCCTAGGCGTGCTCGGGGGTCAACCTTCGGAGGGAATTCCAGTCTTCCAAACGATGATGCTCCTGGCGTCTCTGTTCGGTTTCGCCGTGGAGACAAGTGGAGTCACGCAAGGCTTAGAATGCTCGCGGTGCGAACCGCGAACCTTGCTACCGCAAGCCCACCTCGAGTAAACGATAAAGTCTCTGTCGAATTGAGCATCAAGAGAACGTCTATTTGCATCTCAGCCATCGTTACCCGAGTCGAAAAATCGGAGCACAATTACTCAGGTTGCTCTCTTCAATTCTCACAGCCCAATGAGGCTCCCAATCCACAGCTCTTACGCATCCTAACCGAAGCGCGCAGGCTTGGCATTTCTCTCGACGCACCGCCGGAGAGAAAAGAGGCGAGACACCAAGTTCGGTGGCCCATTCGTATACAAGGATCAACACTCGACTTTACTGCGCCCGCTCATGACCTGTCTCCAAGCGGATTGTTTCTGGCCACCGAAGGGCGGCTTCCCCAAGGCTTGATATCGTTCCAACTCCCAACCGATCAGGAGGGTGAACTAGTAATGGGTAAAGCTAAGGTGGCCCGAGTCATCGATGAAGCAATGGCTAAAGAGCGTGATTTGGTCCCCGGTTACGGATTGCAGATCGTTAGCCTCCCTAAACAACACGAGCGCGCATTCAGAGAATTCATTGAAAGAGTTGGTAAACGAAGCGCTAGACAGATCTTGGTCGGTGGTTCTCGTGATTTCGCGGAGACCATCGCATCCGATCTTCGAAGCGCTGGCTATACAGTAAGTGCGAGAAGCAATCCCAAAATGCTGATGCAGCTGATTGCCAGTTATTCGGTCCCGCCGGATCTGGCCATTTTGGATTCGAGTCTAAATCCACGTAGCGAAGAGCTGGCGCGTTTGCGAGCAGCGGTCGAAAACCAGTACGTCCCTTGTATTGCTGCTTATCCGGATAACCGCCGGGATACACGCCAAGCTGTAGATAAAATCTTGTCTGTTCAAGAAAGTTTCCGTCCCTAGGTGTGACGTGGGTCGCTTGTGGCTCTGGGGACTAAGGCATTAAACTTGTCGTTGATAGCGCGCTTCCCGTATTCAGGTTAAAAAATGAACAAAACCATTACATTGTCAGCATCCATTTTCATTGCAACGCTTTTGCTCTCCGCTCACAGCGTTGCCTGGGCTCAGCCTGGGGATTACCCACCATCGGGGTATGGACAACCTCAACAGCCACCACCCGGATATGGAAACCAACCTCAACAGCCACCACCCGGATATGGACAACCTCAACAGCCACCTCCAGGTTATGGGCAACCCCAACCCGGATATGGACAACCTCAACAGCCACCACCCGGATATGGACAACCTCAACAGCCGCGGCGTTACAGCCCGCGCCGCCCAGTGCAGAGAAGGAGAGGCTTCCACTACCGTCGCGCACTCACGTTAGGCGGAAGTTTGGGATTTGGCGTCATGGGCGGAGACAACGGCCCTATCCGATGTGACGGATGTGATTACGAGCCCGCGTCAATTGGTCTTGATTTGCACATAGGCGCGATGTTGTCCCCGAGATTGGCGATTCTTGGCGAATACGCAGTCACAGCTCAGCAGCTCGACGGTTTCGGCAACACGACGCTGAACCAACACATGGTTCTCGCCGCTGCGAAGCTTTGGCTTTTGCCGTCACTTTGGATCAAAGGCGGACTCGGAGTAGCTATTTTAGACCTCACATTTGACGATGGTTTTGTACGCGCAAACAAAACTATCGATACTGGAGTTGGATCTGTTGCAGCTATTGGTATCGAACTTCTTTCGACCCCGCGATACGCGTTAGATCTCCAGCTTCGGCTCGCGTCCGGCAACTACGAGTCATTTGATACCAACGTAAACTCTGGACTGCTTCAGGTTGGCGTCGCCTGGTTCTAACTCCGCAGCCTTCATCCATCACCGCTGGCTGTGTTAAACCTCCGCGCGCTTCGGGTCACGTACACAAGTACGCTCCCCTCACCGTGCTCGGTTTGCCTTGCCAGCGGCGCGTTTGAAGGCTGCGGGCTTCGGGGATTGGGCGCCGGCTGAGCCGGCGGCGACTTCGTCGCGGACTCGAGGACTGCGCCGAAGGCGACTATTTCACAAGTTCGAGGGCCGGCTGAGCCGGCGGCGGCTACGTCGCGGGACGGCGGCGACTTCGTCGCGGTTGTTCACTCAACCAGAGTGTAGTGCAACAGTATCTGCTTTCCATCTCGTACGATTTCCAACTCAAATGTCGACTTACCCTTGCTCGCCTCATATATTTCGAAGACAGTGCTCGAGTTTAGTTGGGCGCCGTTTACGACTACGATGCGATCTCCGTTTCGAAGACCTAACTCTTCCAAAACAGAACCTCGGGTAACATTGTGGAGTACAATCCCTTCCTCGGTGCCACCCTCCGAATAACCAGGAAGAATAAGCCCGCGGTTACGTTCAGTGAGTATTCGCGTTTTGCCGTCCCGACCAATCTCCCAACGGTTCGTTCCAACCAAACGAATACCAACATCGACGATTGCGTCCCGAGGTGGTTCTACGCTTCGGTCTACCAATTTGGTTCCACCATTGCAGGCCGACAGGACCACTAGCACAAACACCGCGAGGTTCCTCACGTCTTATAAACCACTAGTTCTTCCCAATTATTCCAAGTCGCCCGAACTTGTGGCTGGCCGACCAGCAAGCGGAACATTGTCCGCAAGGAACTGAAAAAACTCTCAAAACAGGGTTTTCGAAAGCCGAGGCTACCGCGATGGAATTCTGCTCGTAGGCTAATTGGATAGGCGCGAACTCTTCGTGCTTTGCACTCTCCCACCAATAAGCAAAGGAATTACCCATGCCATTAATCGCCCCCAACAACGTCTGTAATGTTCTCGTCACCACGGAAGTCGACGCGGATATCCGAGATGAATACATCGCTCTCTCGACTGAGACCTTCGATTTATTTAAATCATTCAAAGGTTTCATCAGCGGAGCCATCATGAAGAGTGAAGAGTCCAACCAGGTCATCACCGTACTTCAATGGGAAACCAAAGCCGACCACCTTGCTTGCAAAGACAGCCCCCGTTGGATGACCGAAGGCAAACCACGCTTCTTCGAGCTCATGGAAAGCGGCAAAATTCGCCTCTCTCCAGAAGTCTACTCCGTCGTCCACGCCGCAAAAAAATAGCCTGGCTACTCTGCCGGCGCAGTCCGCGCCCCTTCGAGTATCGAACGCGATGAAGAGTAAGTTGCCAGCAACACTCTGTGCAACACGCTGTTGCACAGAGATAAGCCAACAGAACAGTTAGACGTGTGCGACTGGCATATCGATTGCTACTTAAGAAATTGTGAAAGCCCCGACACGAATCTCTAAACTTTTACTTATCTTTAGCCTTTTACTCAGCGCGTGCAACAGTAGCTCTGACGGCGTAAGCCTCGAGCGACCATCGGCAAGCGAAGAGCTTCAAGCCACCGAAGCGCTTGCGAAAACCCGCGCGCTTGTAAACTCCGGCCAAGCTATTCCCGAAGAAGGTGTCGACCAAGAATTCGAGGAACTTATTACTCAAAAAGTTGCAGCACACGGCTTAGAAGAAGCAAGAACTCTTGAACTTAACGACATCATCGCAACGCATTTCCCCGAGGACGTGGATAGTCCCGAAGACGAGACTCTCTTTTTAGCATTCTTACTTTCCCCTGCATTCGACGACTACCTTGTCGAGAGAGTTGATATCGCCTCTGGCCTTCGTTTGAACTTTCCAAACCAAAACCTTACCCAAAAAGATGAGGCCGCACTCTACTACCACCGGCAAATTCTAATCGCCAACCTGAACGCGCTGAGCACCAAAATCTTTTTTCTTGCCTTCTCTAGCGATGGTCCCGTTCCGTCTACAGTAGAAGACCTGCTGCCTTCTCTTCAAAATGAGATAGAGCTGTTGTCCGATGCCTTAAATATTCCTGCCCCGCCCGCAGCGATCGAAATAGACTAATAAACACACAGCCACTCGGTTGCAAGCCGCATTGGCCGAGCACGATGAGGGGAGCGTACCCCGGTACGTGACCCTAGGCGCGCGCAGCGCCTAACGTCCCCAGGCGCGCGGATCACAGCCGGGGCTAAGCGGATTCTTTTTGCTTGTCGTAGGTCAAGATAGGAGTCGCGTGCTTCTCGATGACGTCTTCGTTGATGATGAC
>CAYPIX010000025.1:0-32326 GCA_964410875.1 uncultured Kofleriaceae bacterium | reverse complement strand
ATCATCCCGTAGCGAAGAAGGTCTTCCGGCTGCGCATCTTGTAAGAGCTCCCAGCGTTCAGGGGTCTTCTTATCTTCCAGCATTTCTTGACCAAACCCGATGAGCTTTTGACCGACTCGGTTCTCAATAATGTCTTCAAGGCCGGTGAACGCACCACCGCAGATGAACAGAATATTGGTGGTGTCCACCTGTAAAAACTCTTGCTGCGGATGCTTACGCCCTCCTTTAGGAGGAACCGCGGCAACCGTGCCTTCGATGATTTTCAGTAGCGCTTGCTGTACGCCCTCACCGCTTACGTCGCGCGTAATGGAGGGGTTATCGCTCTTCCGGGCGATCTTATCGATTTCATCGATGTAGACGATCCCGCGTTGCGCGCGCTCAATATCGTGGTCGGCGTTCTGGAGAAGACTAACAATGATGTTCTCGACGTCTTCTCCAACATATCCGGCCTCTGTGAGGTTCGTGGCATCGGCTATAGCAAACGGAACATTGAGAATCCGTGCAAGGGTCTGAGCAAGCAGAGTCTTCCCCGAACCGGTTGGCCCCAAGAGCAGAACGTTCGACTTCTGCAGTTCTACTTCGTCGTCTTTTGTGGTTCCGTCTTCGCCTTTAGAATCAATTCTTTTGTAGTGGTTGTGCACAGCTACTGCGAGGATTTTCTTCGCTCGCTGCTGTCCAATCACGTACTCATCTAAAATCTCTTTGATCGCCGCCGGTTTAGGAATGGACTCGCCACCGTAGGTCTGTTCTTCCTTTTCAATTTCCTCGGCAATGATGTCGTTGCACAGCCCAATGCACTCGTCACAGATGTAGACAGTGGGGCCCGCTATCAGCTTCTTGACCTCTTTCTGTGATTTGCCACAGAAAGAGCAAGTCAGATTTGCCCCCGAGATTGTGTCTTTTTTATCAGCCACCGTTACTCTGTATCATACGCTGTCCGGGCGTCCCGTCCACGGGCTTTTCGCGCTCAAGTCTACTTATCGCCGCCAGGCTTCTTTTGGTCGATAACGTCATCTATGATCCCGTACTCCTTCGCTTCTTGCGGACTCATGAAGTAATCACGCTCGGTATCATTTTTAATGCGATCAAGAGGTTGCCCAGTGTGGTCTGCCCAGATTTTGTTCAGCGTATCTCTGGTTCTCAATATTTCTTTGGCATGGATGTCGATATCCGTTGCCTGCCCTTGGTAACCGCCTAAGGGTTGATGAATCATGATTCGTGAGTTCGGCAACGCATAACGTTTGCCCTTGGTACCAGCGCTGAGAAGGAAAGCTCCCATCGATGCGGCCTGCCCCATGCAAATCGTTGCCACATCGCAACGGACGTATTTCATTGTGTCGTATATGGCCAAGCCAGCTGACACGTGACCGCCAGGGCTGTTTACGTAGACCATGATGTCTTTTTCGGGATCGTCCGACTCCAAGAACAAGAGCTGCGCGATAATTGTATTGGCAACATCGTCGTTGATCCCGCTACCCAGGAAAATGATCCGGTCGCGCAAAAGGCGAGAAAAAATATCCCATCCTCTCTCTCCGCGATGGGTTTGCTCAATGACCGTGGGGATTAACACATTCGATGTCCGTTGCACCCCTTGACTGTATGGCCGAGACCGCCCATGCGCAATGCTATCCGGTCGATTTGCCGGGAAGGTCGAGCTCGACTTTTTTATGAACTCTACTCTGACTTATCTGAGTCAGGTGTTTCAGCAGAATCGGCATCCTCATCCACTTGGGCTTCCTTGGCTTCTTCGGCCTTCATTGTCGCGTATTCCTCAGTCGTGAGTTCGGTAACCACCGCCCGATCAACCAGAAAATCCAAAACTTTTTCTTGGAGAAGCTGAAAACGCAAACCTTCAAGTCGTCCGCTCTTTTCCAATTCAGCGCGAAGCCGGGCTGGCGCGCTCCCCTGGGTAGCGGCCATTTCTCCGACTCGTTCGGCCAGATCGTCGTCCGAGATCTCAAGTTTTTCTTTTTCAGCTAGCGCATCTACCAAGAGCTGCCCGCGAACTTCATCATCGGCACCATCACGCACCTTTGCTCTTAGCTCATCGTTCATAAGCTCGTTGCTAGCGTCAATACCAAGCATCGACCGGAACCGTTGCTCTTTATAGTCGGCTGCACGTTCAACCAATGAGTTAGCAACAGGGATTTGATTCCGCTTGATCAACTCGCTCAATGCGGCCTCCCTCACCTCGGAAGCAATTTCGTTTTTAAGTCGTGTCTCGATCCGCTCAAGAAGGACTTTCTTTAGTCCCTCAAGGTCCTCGGCGTCACCACTGTCCTTAGCCAGCTCGTCGTCGATGGCCGGAACATCCTTTTGACGTGCGTCAATCACTGTGACTTTCAAAGAAGCTTCTTTGCCTGCTATCTCCTCGTCGCTGTGATCCTTATCCACGGTCCAAGTAACGGTTTGCTCTTTGGCGTCGGTAGCCAGCCCAACAATCGCGTCAACGATCCCCGGAACCGGTTGATGCTCGCTATTCCCAAGGTCGATGGTCATCTGCGGTTGCTCAAAATCCCGGTCCCCTATTTTCCCGGACACCGATAGGGCAACAAAGTCAGAGGTTTCTAATTTGTCACGACCTTCAATTGGGCGTAGCTCGGTATGCTCACGTTGCACTTGCTCGAGAGCTTGCTCCACCGCATTTTCGGGAATCTCAAGTTTTCGCTTCGAAAGGGGCATCTCTCGATAGTTTTCAACTGCGGTTTCGCCCCGAACTTCTACGATTGTTTCGAAGGATAGCGCTTGGCCTTTTACAATTTGTAATTGGTCCTCCTCAACGTGCGGCTCCGCAACTGCATCGAGCTTGTGCTCTGTCGCGGCAGTAATAAAGGATTCACGAACCAGCTGGACAGCGACGTCAGCTTTCACTCTCTTGCCAAACATGCGCTCGAGAACGCTCGTAGGAACTTTTCCTTTACGAAATCCTTTGAGTTGAACACTCCGGCCGAGCTCTTTGTACGCCTTAACCAAACGTACGCTGATGGTGTCCCATGGGACCTCTACGACTAGCTTCTTTTCAACCGGAGATACCTCTTCAACGCGAACCTGCATGGAGCGCTTCCTACCACAAGATCAGGCTCTTGCGGGGCGTACCTGTTATCGGATTTTGCGTTATTGGCGAAGACTAAAAGTGGCATTCCCGTCGACCGTTCCTGAGAGCACAATCAGGTCAAGACCATACCCTGCCAACTTGGCCATAAACTGCTCCATCCATTCGATTCCGTTGGCAACTCCAGTGATAGATGCAACTTCTGGCGCTGATATTCGCCTTGCCTGGCCAACCTTCTCTAGGACTTCGCGCTCAACTTTTGACAGGTTAAATCCTACGGGCATGGTCCGCCCAACCAGCGACGCGAGGTTCGCTTTCACGTTCTCCCTGCGCTTTCGGTTTGGCGTTTTATGCCCGCCGCGAGCGGGCATACCTACCGAAGCTCCCGCCTGAGGTTTTAACGGCACGACAGCCATGAACCCATTCAACGTTGTACGTCCTTTTCGGGTGGCCGTTGGTTTGGCACCAACCGACTTCACCGCCCTATTGCCGCCCCCTATGGTTGCTCGCTTTTCCGCAAGCGGTTTTTCATCTGCCAGACGCTGGGGTGTTCCTTTACTGCCAACCAATTGGCGCGCGGCGCTCTCCAATGCATCCCTCAACGCACTCGCGTCCCCGTCTTCTTCCACATGCACTCCCCAGGATCCGTACGGGTCAGAAGACGCAGGGCCTATAGGGAGCTGGCGATCCTGTAGTCGAATCGTTGGCGCGGTCTGTTCGCGATTGTTGGCGAAAGCCTGCATCAAAACACGTTGCTCGGCCCATGACTCTGCAACCACCATCAGGGCTCTCTGCCAGGTCACAGCCGCTATTGGACTTCGCATCCAACTGTCGACTATGCGAATTTTAGCCATCGAACGGCGATATTAACTCTCCGATAGGGCAGCGTGCTAGCATCGAGGTCCGTTGAATCGTTCCCATGGAACCGGGCAGTTTAGCCCCGGAGATCTCGCAAGCTTGGGCAAAGATGTTGTCCTCGAAGCAGGGGTTTTGATTTTTCACCCTGAAAACGTAGAACTCGGGGACAACGTATATGTGGGCCACAACGCAATATTGAAGGGCTACTACCGCGAGAAACTCAAAATTGGCAAAGGAAGTTGGATAGGCCAGCAAGTCTTTATTCATAGCGGAGGCGGGGTAGAAATCGGCGAGAATGTTGGCATTGGCCCTGGCGTCAAAATCATCACATCCCGTCACGAACTCAAGGATGATTCGTCAACGCCAATTTTGCATGCGCCTATCGAATTTGCTCCCGTCCGAATCGAAGACGGAGCAGATATAGGTATCGGGGCCATCATCCTTCCCGGAGTTACGGTTGGAGCGCTCGCACAAGTCGCTGCCGGCGCCGTGGTGAACAAAGATGTCCCCACACGATCGATAGTCGCAGGCGTCCCTGCAAAGTTGATACGCAACAGGTAACTCGCGAGTGCGTCGTTGTTTACTCGGTTCGCTCCGTGATATCTATAGGCTCGATGTTGGGGGATCACAATCAGGTTCGTTTGCGATCGAGCGTCTTCGCGGCAGCCTTGGTCTTGGTTATTTCAACACCACTTCCTGCAGGACGGGTTCCGGATCTCACCCCAGAAGGAAAGCCCAATATTCAGTCAGATTCGGCCTTCGTCTTTGACATGGAAAGTGGCGAGGTTCTTTTCTCCAAGAACCCAGATGTTGTCAGGCCTATTGCTTCCACGGGGAAAATTTTTGTCGCCCTACTCGCCCAAGAAAAAAAGATCGCTCTAGAAGAGAAAACTCCGATCAAAAAGTTGGATAGACGATATGTGCGGGGCGGTTCACGTACCCGTTTCCGGGTGGGCGACGAAATTCAAAATGAGGACCTACTCGAAGCCATGTTGGTGGCTTCAGACAATGCAGCACCTACGGCAGTCGGAAGAGCTCTTGGCCTCGAAACGGACAAGTTGGTAAAGGAACTCAACCAACTCAGCAAAGAACTGGGCTTCGAGAATACGAGCTTCATCGATCCCGTCGGTTTGGCAGAAAATAAGTCTACGGCGAAAGAGATGGCTAGGGCGCTAGAATTAGCACTGAGAGATCCACTGCTTGCAAGAATCCTGTCTTCCCAAGAAGCTTCCATCTATCGAAATGGGCGAGACGTCCTTTATCGGAACACCAACCGCTCATTACACCGTCATCCGGACGAGGTTTTGGGCGGAAAAACCGGCTACACACGAGCCGCCGGATACTGTTTGGTGATTGCTGCACGTATAAAAGACAAGCCCCTGGCTATGGCATTTCTGGGATCTACAGGCAGTCTCACACGTTTTGCCGACTTTGCCCGGGTACGCCATTGGATTTTAGGCGGCACTTAGAAGTACATTCCTACCTATGGGACGGAACAAAATGAGAGGTAAGATCTCTGCTTTTGCGTTAACACTTGCGTTGGGAGCAGCCAGCGCCGCTGCCAATCCTGCGGCCTTCACGACGCTCGACAGAACCGCACCGGGATCTCACATTAGCGGGGACGTTGCGTTCAGTTTCCAGAACCTTCCGGTAAACAACTTCGGACAGCAAGGAATCGACCTGACCAGTGTACGGCTCGATGTACGCGCTAACTGGGTAAGCCGAAGGGGCAACCTGGGACTTTTTCTCCACTTGCCCGTGTCGGCAATGTTCGTAAACGATAGGTTTACCAACCTAGACAACGAATTCACACTGGCCAACATCGAAGCTGCTGGCGTGTACATCCTGCGCAATCGGGATTTCGACTTGGTTTTTCGAGGAGGCTTTGTGCTGCCAACTGCAGGCGACAGTCAGGGTGCGCAAATCGCAAACCTTGCTGCTTCTTACATGCGCCTAACCGACCTCGCTCTCGCGGCGCCGAGCACAACATGGTTTCGCGCCAGTGCGTCGATACTGGGAGGTAACCGACGAGGAATTTTCTGGCGTGCAGACGCCGGTGTCGACCTTGCGGTTTCAACCCCCAATAATTTAGATATCGATCCGTTGCTTCGCTTGAACGCGGGTGTTGGCTATCGATTGCGGAAATTTGCCGTGATGGGCGAGTTGGTCAATATGATCAACGCGAACCTGGGCAACCTCGACGACGATATGGCTCATACTCTTGCGATAACCGCCCGATCCTATCACTTCGGAGTTGTTCCTTCGTTTGGCATCGTATTTCCACTTGATTCCACGCTACGTAACCGTGGCTTCGATTTCGGATTTACAGCTGGAATTCGCGGGCGCTTGTAAAAAAGAACCGCTGCAGGAAGGGGATTCCTTGCAGCGGTTCGGGTGTTTTTTTAAGAACTGAGCAAGAGGAGGGGATTTCCTGCTCTGGTTCGGGTGGGTTTTAGGTGGGTTGAATGCTAGAAGATTTTTGTTCTCTTCGACACCGACTTAAATGCCGTTGTAACAAAGAAGGTTTGGCTGTTCGTTCCAATATCAGCGAGAACAAACCCCGTGACAAAGTAAGTTGAAAATGTCGAGTGGAGCATTTCCTCTTTCTCTTGTTCGGACTTTTCGAGTAGCACAACGTCAACCGCAGAGATTGATGGCATGTTCCCTTCGTTGTCTAAGAGCGACCAGCTTACCGGGCAAGGGTCTTGCACACAGGCAAACCCTGCGTTGGAAAGAGTGGCTGTAATTTTCTCGGCAGCGATGTTGGTTACGACAAGTTTCTGGACAGGACCGAAAGTCGCTGGGAGCTCGACGAAAAAGCCATGGACCAAAACTTTTCCGTCCAAGATTTTCTCGAGAAGTTCGGCGTTGGAGTCTTCGCCTTCCAGGATCAATTGTGAAATATCAACGTCGGCGACCATTGTTGTTTCGCCTTCGATGGATACGACTTCTACGTTGGGGCACGGGGCCTCAAAACAGACTAGTTCGGTCTGTTGGACTCGCAGGGCTACGCCGTCACCGATAAGAGGGGGCTCGCCGGCATGGCCGATTGACGGAGCGAGAAAGAGAGCAAGAACAGCGAGAGTGTGGAGAAGGGGTTTCATAGCAGCATCCTTTGCAGACAGTGGGGGGCTTGGGGAAAGTAGTCATGTTGACTACAGGTGGTTAACTAACCCCTATGTCGTACATTTGGAAGCGTTAAATACAACTTTATTCATTAATTTGTCTAATATCCCTGCCTGAGAAACAACCCCATTTCTCTGGGTCCGCTATCATTACGAACAGTGCGACTTCTCGCTGCCATCGCATTCGCGCTTGCGACATTCCAGGGGATTCATTCCCACGCGGATACGGAGTCCGAGCGACCAGCTATCGCTGGCTATGTGAGATATCTCGTACGGGAGGCTGGCAACCCAAAGTTGCTAGCGAGAAACACACCGGCACGTAGGCAACTGGTCTCCCTTTTGGCAAACCAGCAGATACCCAGGCACGTGCTGAGCGCGATAGTTCGGAACGTTCGTGTCCGCCCTCTTCTCGCTCGTTCTCTCGCCGCAATGAATAACTTGGACGGAGCACACACCTCCTCCTCCTTGCCTGGTCTTGAACTAGTTGCTCGGCACCTCGCCAACGCTGAATCGAAGACCGACGTAGAATACGGCGTCTCGTTCTTAGAAAGCGTCGCGGCTTCCGAGACCGTTTCAAAAATCCAGAGATTTGACGGACGTCTGAGGACAGTCGGTGCTCCTTTTATTCTAGGAGAAACCGCATTAGCGGTTCGGCCACCACCCCGTTTCGCTACCCGCGAAAAAGGGACTCCGTTGTTCACCCAAGAGACGGATCGACCAGGTATGAGGGACTACCTCAACGGGCGCATTAGCGAGTCACCACTTACGACACAAATCAGTTTGGAACCTCTTGCTGAAGCAAGACAAGACTTTGCTAACCTACTCACCACGCAACGGATACCCTGGGCGAAAATCAGTCGAATTATCCGCAATGCCAATTTGAGCTCGCACATCGATAGAATTGCTCGGGGGTTGGCATCTCTAAACGCAGCCCCAACCCGCGTCGTTGGTTTGAATCCGCTAATTGACCACCTGGGTAGAACCAACAATAGCCAAACCGCGCGCGCTGCAGCCTTTTTCTTCAAAGGCTTGGGCGAGGCAAGCGTCGTGAAAATCACCAGGATCAATGGCATCTACCTAGCTGAGAGACCTGATGGCTCTCTGCTCGTTTCTGCTTTAGACAAAAGCGGCGAGTCAAAAATTCTAGAAGGCGCAACACGCCTAGCTTCGCGCTACCCAAAGTCTGCCACCAGAGACGTAACTTTCATTACCAATATTCCAACAGAAAACATCCCTACTTCTCTGTCTTCTTCAAAAAGCAAATTCAAGTCATCACGGTTCACCCCCGTTGATGCTCCTACTAAAGTCGACATAGTCGCTCGGCTGGAAGCCCGCGTTCAGAAGTCCCGAGTTTCACTCCAGCAAATTGAGGCTGAAACTTCCAAACTTCAAACCCAGCTTAGGGAAGAAAATCCCGAAGCTCGAAAGAAGGCTACCGCGACTCGTGTACCCGATACCCCCAAGGCAACCGTCGCCTTGACGCCAAAGAACAGGAAAAGACTTCTCACCCGAGAAGCCAATGTGCTCGCCCGAGCAATCGAAAGCGCGTCCCAAAAGCTCCAAAAGCTTAAAGGGACCGCCGCTTCCCGCAGAGTGCCTCGGCAGCAATACCTATGGAAAGACTACAAACCCAAAAACTCGAGCAGAAGGCCCGCCAAACCTCGACGCAAGTCATCTAAGCGCGGTCGCCGGCGGTAACTTGAAACAAATGCGATAGCCAAAGCTCCCTATGCGAATATTGATTTTTGGAAATTCCGGTTCCGGAAAAACTACTTTGGCCAAAAGGTTATCGAAGGACAACGGACTCCCCCACCTCGACTTAGATATTCTTGCTTGGCAAGCTACCGAACCACCGAAACGACTTCCACTCTTGCAGAGCAAAGCTAAAATAGAGTGTTTCACAAATGAACAGACCAATTGGATCATAGAGGGCTGTTACTCGGACTTGTTGACTTTCGTAATTCCCGACGCGACAAAACTCTATTTCCTCAACCCAGGCACGGATGTTTGCCTTGAGAACTGTAAGGCTCGACCGTGGGAGCCGCATAAGTTTGCTACAAAAAAAGCACAGGATGCGATGCTCGATATTCTTCTAGACTGGGTGCGGGCATACGACACCCGCGCTGACGAATTCTCGCTGGCGAGCCACCAGGCTCTATTCAGGAGTTTCGCTGGACAGAAACATGAGCTGAAGACGCGGCAGGATATCGGCCATGTCACGCTTGGCGAAAGCGTTCATAGCCCGACTAAGCTGCCGAGGTCATTGTAGAGGTCGAATCTGGCTCCTCGCCAAGTTCGCATAGAAACTTTTCAACTTCGACCCAATCTTGTTTTCGAAACGAGGCTCGGAACAATTTGAATGGTTTGCCACCCTGCGGCGTCACCTCTATCCACTTTTCCTTCTTCGGTTCTTTTTCCACGGCAGAAATCTCATTGTACCGAGTAAGAATTTTCGCTACCAGAGGTGCCGGACGATATTCAAGGTGACCTTTGTGGAGCACGAGAATGGGTTTGGACTTGTGGAGGACTCCAATGGCGATCATAAAAATGCCGATGCTTACTTGAAGCCCACCGGCTGCACCGATCATCATAGCGAGGGCGATACTTGCGCATATCAAAGAAACACCGGCAAAAAGGATTAGATTGCCATGCTTGAAATAATATTCTTTGTCTTCCATTACTGAAGGCTCCCTAATCTAAATTGCTCTTCTTTTTGCTTGTCTAGTATCTGCCGAGCTCCGAACGCACCCACAAGCCCGATTGGGACCATTGGAATCATAGAGGCCATAACGAAGTACGCGCCCAAGGTCCGGCGACCCGCGAGAATAAGCAACCAACCGATCGCTCCAAGTGCTACGAGGCATCCAATCACAATCCCGAATATTGGATGTTCTTGTCCGTACATTAGAGCCAACGCAGCATTGATGACGAGTGCTACTGGAATCAAAACCATATGCACCTAAACAGCAATCCACATGCCAAGGCGCAACCACGCAAAAACCGGTAGGTTTCCCACTTCCGTTGCTGGCTCAGGCAGTTGCCACATTCCAGTCTTTGTTCACACCTCACCGAGTGGTCCGGGTAAGGCGTTCAGATCAAACGGTTATCCTCGGGCACCTGTTTTGCAATCTATCCGAGTTATGAAGTTTTTGCCGTTCTTATTTCTTGGATTAGCATCAGTGTCTGCCTGTGAAATCGGCGCTGAAAGCACTGATACCGTCTTTACCACCGATGACGGGTCTAAACTGACCTGGCCGGAAACGAGGAAGACCCAAGCTGGCGACGACCATTTCCAATTTGACGAAGATCCCGCGAAAGCGTTGCGACGTTTAGGCCGCCTACTTGAGGTCGTTGCATCTTCAGCCGAGGTTGGTACCTGGACTGTGACTGTTCAGGATACGTTGGAGAGAAAGGTCACCTTTGATAATAAGGTTCTCCCAGGAAACATCTCACCTGTGACGGAAATTGCAACAGAGCTTGCCGTAAAGGAACTTCGGCAATTGGCTCCCCAAAGTGCTCCGTCGGAGTTTGCGTCAGTGGATCGTTTCCGCGATGAAATCAAAGTGACCTATTCCTACGGTGGTTGGGATGCGGAAGTCTGGTCGGTGCGTCCGTTTTCCGGCGGCATAGCAGTGCAGTATTTCAACCGTGCCGATTCTTCCAAGCAGGCAACTTGGCGTGAGTACTACTTCAAAACGACCGGAAAAACGATGACTGTCGAAGAACTGATGGCCGCTGTCTCTAAGTAGCTAACTGGAAATAAGCGCTCGCACCGCTACCGAAGCGCAAAAAAAGCCGAAGGTACCGGTGACAAAACCGGCGTTGCCGAAAATGACGTTTCGATTGTCGCAGGTGAAGTTCTCATTGTCTCCTTGCGGACAGACACATCGAAACCCTTCGCCTTTATCATAGGCAAGTTCTTCGGGCTGAGTATAGGCCTCGGTCGAATACACAGCAGGAATTCCGAAGTCCACATTCTTTCCTTTGGGAAAGTCATATTTCTCTCGAAGAATTCCGCGCACAGAGCGAGCAAGAGGATCGCCTTGGGTCCTTGCTAGGTCTGTAACCGCAACCTGAGACGGATCGAGCCTGCCTCCAGAACCAGTAGCAGACACCACGGGAATCTCCGCTTTGTAACAACGCGCCAAAAGATCGCACTTTGAGGTCAGGTGATCGATAGCATCGATCACGAAGTCCGGCCGCCCTTCGAGAATTTCATCGGCGCACTCAGCCTGATAGAACGTTGTAATCGAGTGAATCGTTGCGCGTGGGTTAATTTGTCGCAAACGCTCAGCCATCACCTCAGTCTTGAACTTACCGACCTGCCCTTGCATCGCATGCAGCTGCCGGTTGACGTTGGTAACGCAAACTTTGTCAAAATCGACTAGCGAAACGGTTCCGACGCCGGAGCGAACAATACTCTCGGCCGCCCAAGACCCCACACCGCCAAGACCTATCACCATCACATGAGCACCGGCGAGCCGCTCCATCGCCACATCGCCCACGAGTCGACCCATACGATCAAAGCGCCGGTGAAGCTTGGGGTACCCTTCGCGCTTTAGCGAAAGCAAATTGGAGGCGGCTTCTTCCATTGATCGAATCGACTCTACTCCGGAACCGACAGGAAGATCGAGTACGCTTGTTGGGACCAAAGTGCGAAAGTAAATATTGCGATGTCGGGTTCAATATACGTAGGCTAAGCACGTGAGTCTGCAGCCCTCAGAAGAGTGCCTTACACGAGTCCGATCCGAACGGCTGTTGAAAATACAGCGAGAGCTAGCCGCTGAAGGAGTCGACGGACTGCTTCTAACCGATCCAATCAATATGCGGTACGCAACCGGCCTCAGCATGATGCCGCTTTGGCTGGCGACGACCAATTTCGCTCGTTACACGCTTATTCCCGCGACTGGAACTCCGGTCCTGTTTGAATATCCCGAAGGTCAGTTTCTCGCGAAGCAGCACTTTAGCGATGTACGCCCCGTTCGCTATTGGCAGTCCCGGTTTGTCGGGGATAGAGCTCGCAATGAAGCCAACACCTGGGCTGCAGAAATAGCTGACGCTTTGAAGGAACGCGTTAGCGGAATGAACCTTGGCATTGACAGGCTGGACCATTACGGCTTCCTCGCACTTAGCGAAGCAGGTTTTAGTTTGAGAGATGCTGATGCACCTTTACAGAGAGCTCGCGTCATCAAGACCAAAGATGAAATCACCCTATTGAGTCACAGCCTGGACGTTACCGAGACCGCCCTTAAAGAATTCGAAAACTCGATAAAACCTGGAGTCTCCGAGCATGACCTACTAGCTGCTTTCTGGGCTGGGATTCTCAAACAAGGGGGTGAGTGGTGCTACACAAGGTTGATTTCCAGCGGCAGTCGCACCAACCCTTGGTTTCAAGAGGCTAGTACTCGCACCGTTTCCGAAGGAGAGCTGGTTGGAATCGACACCGATACCATTGGCCCCGAAGGATACGCGTGCGACATATCAAGGACTTTCCTTTGTGGAGACGGCAAACTAACAACTCCGCAACGAGACGCCTTTACTGTTGCCCGTGATTTTATTGAAGGTGCGATTGGCGAGTTTAAGCCTGGTCGTTCTTTCGCTGAGATAACTGATTCACTCCCCAGAATTCCAACCCAGTACCTAGCGCAAAGGTATCCCATTTTCGCTCATGGTATCGGAATGGACGACGAGCCGCCGTTTCTTCCCTTTCCCGACCAAACTACCTCTGCGGCCACAGAAGGAACTTGTCTCCCGGGCATGGTTCTCTGTGTTGAATGTTACGCAGGAGTGGAAAACGGAAAAGACGGCGTTAAACTTGAAGAGCAGATTCAGATTACCGATAGCGGACCTGTCAAAATGTCCCGTTATCCACTAGCACCCCTTCTCTAAGCGGTATCGTTTTCGCGCATACCGAGCCCTAGTCTCTTTCGTCTCACCAGAAGGAAGATGAATGAAACGGCTATCGCTATTTCGAAAAACAGCGCAGGTAGCCCACCAAGGTAGGAAATGTTCTTGATGCCTTCGATTCCCGAAAGCCACAGCATCGATAGGGCAAGTCCTCCAACAGTAACTCCCCAAATCAGTTTGGTTCGTATTGGCGCGTCTGTCTCCTCAGATGCCAAACCATCGGTACTCATGCTCGCCATCGCAGTGGTGTTAGAGTCCGCAGCGGTAACAAAGGCGATAAAAACAACGAGAAGAAAGAACGGAATCACCACAGTAGCACCCGGCAATTTATCTAAAACCAGAAAGGCAATGCTCTCAGGTCCCGTACCGCCAGGATCCAGTGCTCCAGTAAAGTCGCCCGCGCCACTGGTCTGCATACCCATGGCTGTCCCTCCTAGCACCCACATCCAGATGATCGCGAAAGTGGCAGGCACTAAAATATTCGTGACGATGTAGCTACGGACGGAATAGCCCCTGGAGATCTTACCCAGAAAAACCGAGGTAACGGGCGCCCAAGCGAACCAAACCGCCCAATAAAAGATCGTCCAGCTTCCCGGCCATGGATCGTCGGGCGCAAAAGCCGACAATGTGGCCCTGGGAATAAACTCAACGAAGAAATCACGAAACGCGTCAACACCAAGGGAAATTGCCAGAGCAGTAGGGCCTGCGATTAAGAAAAACAGGATAAGCAGGAAAAAGAATCCGGTGTTAATTCCCGAGAGGATACGAATTCCGCGCTGCAAACCAGAAACGGCTGAGGCCGTGAACGCGCCGACTATCGCTATTCCAATAAGGGTCCAAGAGAACGGGCCGCTATCCAAACCGAATATATGTTCAAGACCTCCGGCGATAGTAAGGATACCTGTTGCAAGCGCCGCAGCCATGCCCGCAACCAAAGCGTACAAACAAACGGCGTCGACAGGTGTACCCATCGCCTTAGAACGCACAGCTCCCAGCATCGGAAAAAAGCAAGAAGCAAGGCTGAAGGGTTGCCGAAAATTGTAAATACAAATCGCGAACATCAACCCGGGTAACGCATAGAGGGTACACGGTATGAATGACCAATGCATAAACAGAGATGACAACGCAAATGTCGTCGCAGCCTGCCCCTCCGGCACAATTTGCAAAGAAGCCGGCGGAGTTAGAAAGTGATAGAGGGGTTCCGCCATGGCCCAGAACAGGACACCGACTGCAGTATTTGTACATAGGGCAATCGCAAGCCAAGCGCCCCTTGAGACCAATGGTTCCGCATCGCGACCACCAATTTTCACTCGTCCAAGAGGCGAGACGAAGATGAAAGCCGCAAGGATCAGAAGAAGAAACCCAACCCACACAAAGACCCCACCGAAAACATCGAGCATTCCCTCTTTCAGGGACACCACTTTTTCAAGGAAGCCGCTGGGAAAGAGGACGCTGATAATCAGCGCGGTCACTACGAGAAAAAACGGCGGAAAGAAAACGCCTCGTCGCAATCGCGTCAAGCGGGGTTCCATGCTGTAGTCCGTCCATACCTCATTTTCAGCAAGAAGTCGGAACTGCAAACACCCTCGTTCAAGGCGTACCCGAATAGCAAAACGAGTCGAGGTTTTTTCCCGCGAACAGGTGTCACACGGTGGATCGTGTTTTTTCCGCGAAAAACGAGAAGGCTACCTGGCACTGTTTGCAGTTTCTCTACGCCGTTTCTATCGCCTGCAAGGACTGAGCGAACCCCGTCGTAGTTGGGGTCATCTTCGCTGCGAATTCCACGGACATACTCGTAGTCCCCTCCGCCCTCAGGATCTTGCAAGTGAATAGACACCACGAATTCGGATTGGTCAAAATGCCATCGGAGGTAATCGCCTTCCTCCATGACCGCAACATTTACGGCCCCCATGGAGCACTGGTAATGGAAGATTTCATCTGCGCTCACAATATTGCGAACAAGCTCGTCCATTGCCGGTGATTCATAAATTTGTCTTAGCGCTGCTGTAACCGGAATTTGGTCGCAGGCAATCGTAGACGTACGTGTCTTTTCAGTCCGACGAAGAGGATGATCTTCGGGGACGGTTTCATCGACCGCAGAGAGGTAAGCATTTCCAGTTACCTCGTGCTGATACATAATGGGAAGAAGTTCGCTTGCTTCTCGCACCAACGCTTCTACACCTTCAGAGAGGACAAAGTTTGGAACAATACACATCCCCTCTTCACTGTAAGCACGCCGCCACTCATTCATTTTTCCGGTCATCTTCTGACTGCCGAGCTCGTCGATCGGGTACTGGCTAAGATTTAGGACAGCGCGCGCTCCAGACTTCAATAGCCCTTTACTCATACCTTGATCCATATGGATTTCTCTTGGGTGTAGGCAGATAGCACGTGCTCGCCCATTTCTTTGCCCCACCCGCTTTGCTTTACCCCGCCGAAAGGCGACGCGAAATCGTAGCAACCGTATTGATTCACGAAGACCATCCCAGCCTCTAAGCGCGCTGCTACTCGGTGCGCTTGGGACACGTCCTTAGTCCAAAGCCCAGCAGCCAATCCGTATACAGTATCGTTGGCCTGCCGAATCGCATCATCCTCATCACGGAATTTATGAACCGTGAGAACCGGGCCGAACACCTCTTCCTGAGCGATACGTGACTTGATGTCGACCCCTGAAAGAACTGTAGGGCGAATAAAGAAGCCTTTGGCATTGGCACCTTCCTCATCTCGAAATCCGCCCGCCTCTACTTTTGCGCCCTCTTCTATACCGATCTTTATGTAGTCGAGCACTCGATTCATGTGCGCCTCGGTGCATTGCGGGCCTTGCATGCTTTTTATGTCGAATGGGTTTCCACAAACAACGGCGTCTGCTTTTTTTGCCATCTCACTTATTACGTTGTCGTAGTGGGACTCATGTACGATAAGCCTCGTAGGCTCACTACATTTTTCTCCCTTGCTGCTAAAAGTAAGAGCAAAAGACCTGTCGATCGCCGCCTGTAGATCTGGGACATCCTCAAAAATAATATTCGCGGAGTTTCCACCTAGCTCCAAAGTAAGTCCCTTCAGATTGCTATCCCCACTACCCCGAACGAGAGACTTCCCAACCGCGGTCGAACCGGTAAATGACAGTTTGTCTATGCCCGGATGGCTGCCCATCGCCGCGCCAGTCTCGCCATTACCAAGGACCAGGTTTAGCACTCCCTTGGGTAGGTCGACGTGTTCGCCAATGAGTTCGATAGCTCGGATCAGCGACAAGGGCGTTGCTTCTGCTGGTTTTACGACGACGGTATTCCCCATCGCGAGCGCCGGTGCGATTTTCCACATCGCCAAGAGCAGGGGAAAATTCCACGGCACAATGGCGCCGCACACCCCTACGGGTTGGCGCAACGTGTAGTTAACGAAGCCAGGATCAACGGGAACCGTTTTTCCGTAATACTTGTCGGTCCACCCAGCAAAGTAGTCAAAGATATCGGCGCTGTCGGGTAAACACCCCACGAGGGATTCGCTCCAAAGCATTCCATTTTGGAGGCTCTCGAGGGTCGCTAACTCGGTTGCGTTTTTGCGAATCACGCTACCTATTTCACGTAGCATTCCGGCACGCTTCGCCCTCGTTAGTTGTGCGTAAGAAGGAAAAGCCGACCGTGCGGCGGCCACAGCGCGGTCTACAACGTCTTTGTCGGCATTGGGCACCTTGGCGAGTACGCTGCCATCGGTCGGATTCACGACTGCATGCTGGTCTTTGCCGCCGTCCTGCCAACTTCCCCCGACGAAGTGTTTCTTCTGAACTCCAAGCCATTTTTTGGCCCAACTATGGGTTGGCTCCGTCGCTGCGATTTTCATCAAGAATACGCTAGCAAAGTTTGGCACAATTGGGTCATGGGAAAGAATCCATCCCCCCCAACGCGAACCCAGGATAGTGCCTTCGCTCACGAGAACGATGCACCGCGCAAGGTCAACCCGAACTACCCTGATTGGCTCACAGGCCTGGCCGACAAGAGTTTACCGTCGCTCTATTCATACAAGGAACTTGTGGGTCCCGATGGAATCCACGAGGTCGAGAATCTCAGGTTCGGTACGTTTGAACTCGAGCCCGACACTGTGCACCCGGCCCACCATCACCCGGCCCCCGAGATTTACTTTATCACCGAGGGAACCGGTACCTGGTACGTAGACGATGAGGTCAGCGAGGTATCCCCGGGCTCAGTGATGTACCACCGCTCCGGCGCAGTACACGGACTTAAAACTCACAATAAAAAATTAAAAGCGATTTGGATTTGGTGGGCGGAAAACACAAATAACGAAGCCCTTTCCCAACCATCCAAACTTCTCAATCCAGAGCGCGACAATAAAAAGGAGACGGCGAAACCGTCGCGGTCCTGACTAAAAACCGAGGGTAATCATAACCCCAGCATTTTCTGGCCCCAGCCATGGGGTGAGCGATACCGCATTCGCTTCTTGCTCTAACGTAACGGCTTTCGGCTGATTCAAATACACGAGAACAGCGCCCGTCACAACCGCGACAGCGCCGACGGCAAAAGCGGAGCCCGAAACAATATTCTGCCACCTGGAACTATCGCGGCGCTCAGCGGCAGCTGCATAGTTTGGACCTAGCTCAGCGAAACCATTTTCACCAAATTCGCTGCAGTCCACTCCACCTTGCTGCTGGCAATACACACCGAAGGCGGTATCGTAGAACTCGATATTGTCCTTTGCTCGAAGGTAGAAGGGGACCCCAGCTGCGGCAACCAAGACCCCCCCTCCGATAACCGCCCAGGGCATCGCGGTCGGCCAGCGCCTCTCCAACTTCGTAACTTCTTCCAAAGGAATGGGCTCTATTTCTATGGAGTATTCCCCTTTTGAAAAAGCGTTCACGTCGCGTGTGGTCGTTACATATCCATCCTTTTCCGCGACAATTTTGTGAGGACCGGTTCTGACAATCTTCTTACTCTTTCCCGGACATACGAAAAATAATTCGTTGTCGAGAGTCACCTTGGCACCACGTACTGAGCATGAAACCTCTACCGTAGCCAGCTTGTTTTCCACCGCTCTCTTATTGTTGAGAAGCGTCAAGTACACATCGCGTGAAAACGGCTCTTCCCCAAAACGAATAGCAGATTTAACATGGGTAAGCGCATCCTCGTACTGTTCCAACTGAATCAGCGCGGCAACGAGGTTGCCGTGAATCCTCGGATGACTCCACAACTCAAGCGCCTTGCTGTAGTCGCTGACGGCTTTTTTGAAGTCAAGCTGCCCATAGGCTTCGTTGGCGTCGCGAAAAAGCTTTAAGGCCTCAGACCGTTGTTCCTTGCTCACCCCCTCTTCCCAAGGCTTGGTTTTGCTGACAGCTTTCCTTTTACTTCTTCGGCCTTGGGCTAAAACAGTCGGCCCGGCCACTCCAACGATAAGAAGTGGAAGGAGCATACGTACATACAATACCCACCTCGGTCCCATGATAGTTTCAATTGTAGTGCTTTCATGGTCGCGCTCACAACTGATAAACTCTTATATAGAGGGCGTGGGTGGAATCAGAGAAGACAAATCCGGCAGCTGCTAATCCCGTGGTGATCGATGACGATGTGTCGCTCTGGGACGCAACTGGAGAGGTCCCTCGTGGCAGATTGGAACCGGGCGCTCGACTGGGCGGATACGAACTGATTCGAGTCATCGGCGTTGGGGGAAAGGGTCAGGTTTGGGCTGCACGAGATATTCGACTGGGTCGCCGTGTAGCAATCAAGTTCATTAGCCTACCGAACAGTGACAGCGTTTCGCGATTCCTAGTAGAGGCTAGAGCAACTGCTCAATGCCAGCACGAGAATATTATTGTCGTTTACCAAATTGATGAATTTGGGGGCACTCCCTATATGGTCCTCGAATACCTTGAGGGTGAATCTCTCGAGGAGCTTTTGGCGAGAGGACCTATCTCACCTCGCAGAGCGGTAGACATGGGCTCCTCTATTCTTCGAGCTCTCGAAAAAGCTCACTCGCTCGAAATCATCCACCGAGATCTCAAACCAGCCAATGTTTTCCGGACCAAATCTGGTGTCGTTAAGGTCCTAGATTTCGGTATGGCGAAAGCCACCCTGGTGAGTACAACGTCTCAAGATACAGCTCCACCGCAATTTGATGACGAAAAGACCATTGTCGGTTCTTTGTCAGGGCCAACGTTTCTTTCGCAAAAACATCTCGATAATAACGCCACAGTCGTTGGAACCATGAACAACCAGGAATTTCTTGGCACTCCAGCTTATATGGCCCCGGAACAACTAGAAGGTCAGGTTGTGGATGGTAGGGCTGACATCTGGGCATTCGGTATTGTGATGTATCAGCTCCTCGCAGGAGTCCATCCGTTCGGAAATTTCATTACTCTAGAAAACCTTGTACAGGTTTCTAACAGAAGCCAAAAGATGCCAACCGCAGCCGCCATTGCCGGCATCCCTCCCAAACTAGCTGCCATCATCGACCGCTGTTTGGAGAAAGATATTGAGAAGCGTTTTGATTCACCAACAAGTGTTCTCAAAGCCTTTAAAGAGATGGCAAATCAGCGGGAGAGAAGAGCGCTTCCGCCTGGAAGCTGCCCTTACCTTGGGCTCAACGCTTTTCAAGCAACCGATTCCGCCAGGTTTTATGGAAGACAAGCGGATACACGCAGAGCGGTCGCATCATTAGACGATCAGACAATCCTTTCGGTTGTTGGACCTTCAGGAGCTGGAAAATCGAGTTTTATCCGCGCAGGTCTCGGACCGGCGTTGTCGGGCAATAACGAGCAATGGAACGTGATTACGACAAGACCGGGGCGGGATCCCATAAGCGGGCTCGCTGCGGTCATTTCTGGCGCCCAAAAAGGTGTTGAAAAGGAAAAGGACCTTGCCCGTAGACTTCGGTCGGAGCCGGGGTTCGTAGGCCGAGTTTTGCGAAGATGGAGTAGACGAACAGGAAAGCGCGTACTCCTTTTTATCGACCAGTTTGAGGAACTCTACACACAGAGCACAACACTTCAAGATCGAAAAGCCTACACCAAGTGTTTGGCTGCGATAGCCGATGATGTCGCGTCGCCACTTCGAGTTGCCGTTGCGATGCGTTCTGACTTCATGGGGCGAGTCGCCGAAGACGCTGAGTTCATGACGACTCTTTCCAACGGCCTTATGTTTCTTACCCCTCTTGGCAGGAAAGGCTTACGAGAGGCTTTAGAGAGGCCACTCGATAACACCGAGTTCAGCTTTGAGTCTGAAAATCTTGTCAACAGCATCCTTAACGAGCTTGACCAGACAACAGGTGCCTTGCCGCTCCTACAATTCGCCGCAACCCAACTCTGGGATGCCAGGGACAAAGAAAACAAGATCCTCACGGAAGCTGCCTATCAAGCAATGGGCGGAGTAACCGGTGCCCTAGTCGCCCACGCAGAACAGATCATGCGTGACATGGGCCCTTCTGCCGAAAAAGACGTTCGCGCCATTTTCCAACGCCTCGTTACCCAAGACATGACACGTGAAATTGTTGGCATGAGGGAGCTCGAGTTAGTCGGAAGCGATAAAGAAACAACCAGAAAATTAATCGAGCGGCTCGTTCGAGCCAGATTGTTGGTTGTAAACACCGACGCCGCCGACCCCACTGTCGAACTCATTCATGAGTCACTTATTTCCAACTGGCCGATGCTCGCTCTATGGATAAAGGAAGGTAAAGATGAGCTCGCCTTCCTTTCTCAACTCAGGGCAATCGCAAAACTTTGGGACAACAGAGGGAGACCCGACGGCGTTCTTTGGCGAGGCAACCAGCTTAAGGAAGCGCGCAAGTGGCACCTCAAACTTAAAGATAGCCTCCAAGAAAGAGAGACCGCATTTCTCGCTTCATCTCTAAGAGAGAACGCCAAGTATCGCAGGGCACGAAAGATGGTTATAGGTACAGCATCAGTCGCAGCGGCTATTGTCCTAGTAGTCGGTTCCGTGGCAGTCACGCATTTTCAAGTCCAGAACCAAGAGCTCGAAAAAACCAAACAGAGTGAAGTAAAAGCGAATCTACGCGTCGGTGGTCTTGAGGAGAATCTTGAGGAAAAAACTCGCAGGCTAGAGAAGGCGCTGGCCAAAGCAGAAAAGAACAAAAAAAGAGCAGAAGAGGCCCGTAAATCTGCAGATGAAGCCAGAAGAATCGCTGAAGGCGCGAATAAACTTGCTCAACGCAAAACAGACGAGCTCAGCATTAAGATCAACCAACTCAACAAAACCGCGGCCAGGCTAGAACAGTCTTTGGAGAAAGAGCGTGATGCTCTCAAGCGTGCCCGAAGAAACAAGCGAGGACTTAGCGACAGTCTCGATTAATGCCCCGTTTCATTGGGGACAGCTGCCAGTGTTTGGGCAATCGCTTTTTGAATAGCAACAGCCAGAGGGCTCGAGACATTTTTACACTTCATTCCTGCCCAGCCTTGCAGACCACCAGTGTGAACGATCACAGTGCTTAGTCGATCGTCCTTGGGGCGTAGATGCTGAACGGAAAGAATCGCTCGCGAAGTATAAATCGGGTCAAGTAAGATTCCTTCGTCCGCAAAGAACTTCTCTATTGCCAGCAACCGTGCCGAAGACATTTCGGCAAACGGCTCGCTCGGTGGTGGTAGCCACGACGGCTGTCGGCTACTCTCTTCTAACTCAGACAGCGAAGCACAAGGCCCCTCGTCGAGTCCATGCATCATTGCGGCGGGTACGCCAATGCAGTACTGCCCTGGGTTCAATCTGGACGCAACTCCCCTGGCCGTACTTCCAGAACCGGCCCCCAACACAACTTGGAATGCTTGGCCCACCGGAAGCTGCGCGATGATGTCATCGACAATTTCACCCGCTCCCCTCCGCGCTGCCATGCTGTCCCCTCCCATTGGCAAAACGCTGTAATCGGCGAGAGCATCAAAAACTCCACAAACGACCTGACTTCTCAAGCCCTGGTCGAACTCTTGTTTTTTGATTGGTCGGATGGACATCCCGGCGTTTCGGCAAAAGGACAAGGTCGGATTCTCCTCGTCCACGTACTCACCACGTACTAACCCGACAGTAGGGATTTCATATGCAACACCAAGAGACGCCACTGCGTGCAAGTGATTCGAAAAGGCACCGCCAAGAGTCGCGATCCCTTTTGCCGCAGTTAGGTGTTTGAGTTTCCGCCATTTGGTGCCGGCCCCGTTCGGAAAAAACTCGTCGTCCCGCAGCATCCAAACTCTGTCGCCAAGACTTTTCAAGCGGACCAGTTGGGAGCGGTTTTTCAAAGAACCGAAGCTTACCAGGAGCGGACTTAAGCCGACTCGTAAGTAGTCTTATGAAAGGGACAGTGAATTCCATGTTACCCCACCCTTACCTATTGGCCGAGAACACAAGTTTGACTTCGTTGGCGACTCACTTGTAACTCTTTTCAGGTTCATAGAAGATGACCAGATGGCGGGAAAAAAGCAGGTTCGGGTACCGGGTAACAACTTAAGTGAAGTTAGGCATCTTCTCTTTGGTGATCATGAAAAGAAAACTGAGTCAAAACTAGATTCACTCTCTGCACGACTGGATCGAGAAATCGCCTCAGTCAAACTTGCCGCAGAGAAGCGTCATCGCAAAGAGAAGCAAGAGCTTAAAAAAGAAATTGCGGCACTTTATGAATACATCGAGGAAATCTCAGAGGAGCAAGCCACCAAACACGGGCAACTGATCCAGCTGATCCAAGACGTTTCCAAGAAGAAAACCAAAGAGATTTCAAAACGTATTGCAACCCAGCAAAAACACCTCGACGACCTGCGGAAAAAGACCAGCTCTAGATTTCAGACTGAGAAGAAGAGAATAAGCGGAGCTCTGGAAGAGCTGTGGCATTCAATGGGACAGGTCGAGACATCCTTGGACAAAAAAGTCAACAAGAGCCAAATCGCAAAGCTCTATGCGGGAATGTGTAAAGAGCTACAGAAGTAGCGAGGAGAACCAAGATGAAGACAACCCAAAGTCAAAACCAGAAAGCAGAAATGCCTCCAATTGAAAACTTGGAGCGCATACGGGAACTGTTGGTTGGCCCTCAACTAAAAGAGCTTACGAACCGTGTCGAAAATAGTTCTCTCCAATTTTCAGGCGATCTCTCAACTGCACAAGAGCAACTGCGAAAATCAGTATCTTCACTGGAGGAATATACTCGGGCAGAACTCACCTCCATTTTTGAGCTCAGCGCCAAGCGTCATACTGAGCTCGGAGAAGCGATTGGAGAAACTTCTTCTGCCTCTGAAAACCGTTACAAGAAGGTGAACGAGGCCGTCAGCGCTGTAGATGAGCGTTTAACTCAAGTTGAGAGGGCACTTCGAGAACAGATTCGAGAAGGTTTCCTAAAACTCGAGAAGGAGCAAATTCGCTTGCACCAAGAGCTAAAGGAGCAAATCGCAACCGCAAAAGAGGGTCTCACACGGGACAAGGTCGCACGCAGCGCGCTGGCAGGCTATTTGCGCGACTTAGCCCAGAAGATGGACGCTGATGTAATTCCTGAGCTCCAAAACCTGCTCGGTGACGCCAGTCAAGGAACTGTCCAGGCGTGACAACTGGCTCCGCCAGAGAAAACTTTTCCGAGGCAGAGGCCAACGAATTAAGCCAACTTCTTGTTGGTGCGACACGGGAAGAAATCAAAAGTCTGTTGGCGCATGTGGAAAACAAGGAGGGCTTTGCCGAGCACATGGGCGACTCTCTCGGTAAGGCCGTTTCCCGCGCTTCCCAGGACAAACGGTTCCTAGACGCTATGGCGCCGGTGGTAACCGACGGCGTCTTAGCGACCGCTCGTCAACAACCCAAAAAACTCGGAGACGCGATAGCACCTGCTCTTGGGCCAGCAATCCGACAGTCAATTATACTCGCCGTCGATCGGATTAGTGAACGAACAAACGCAACACTTGAGCAGAATTTCTCTCTTAACGCGATCAAATGGCGACTAGAGGCCAAGAGGACAGGGCGTTCTCTTGGAGAGGTCGTTGTAAGCCACACCGTGGTCTTCCGGGTTGAGCATGTGTTCATGATACATGCAGAAACCGGTAGCTTGCTTTTGCACGTTGCAGCGCCGGACGCCCTGGGCAAAGACCCTGCATTGGTCGCCAGCATGCTTAGTGCAGTGAGAGACTTTGTCGGCGAAGCTTTTACTAGTGACGCGGAAGAAGACTCTGCCGATTCTGAGACCAACGCCGCTGAGCACAGTTTTGGAGATCAACAACTCATTACTGAAAGAGCCGGCGGTCTCGTTTTAGCATGGGCTGTCCGCGGACGAATGGGCTCGGAACATAGAACCGAGACTCGGAAGAAAGCTGAGATGTTGAGCCTTCAATTCGCCCATGAAGTGGAAAATTTTGACGGTGATCCAGAACCTTTCGAGCAAGCAAGAATGAGTCTCGAGGCTTGTCTCGTTGAGAAAAAAGTACGTGAGAAAAAAAAATCCGCAGGAATGCACTGGTCACGCAAAGTCGCTATTGCAACGGGATTACTTTTGCTCCTCGGCCTCTTTGGTTTTCGCCTTTACACAAAGTCTGGAGAACAGAAAAGGTGGCTAGCGTTCCAGGACCGAGTCGAAAATACGCCAGGGATTATTTTGGTCTCCGCTGGTAAACCAGACGCCAAGTTCATAAAGGTGCTTAGAGACCCTCTAGCACTGCCGATGAAGGAAATCGTTACCGAAGGTGGGTATGCAGAGTCCAATATCGATTGGTCTGAGACTGCCTTTATTAGCCTAGAACCAGGAATCGTTTTGCAGCGAGCGAAAGAAATCCTTTCATCTCCAGAGACTATTTCCCTCTCCTGGGCCGACGACCGAGTACTCAAAGTCGAGGGCACCGCAACAGGCTCCTGGATCGAGCGAGCTCAGACTGCGTACATACCGGGCGTTTCCTCTCTAAACATCGAACGCGTCAAGCAAAAAGACGGCTCTTAACTCTGTCTGTCATAGAGTTCGATGTCCGACGTACCTCTTCCGGCAGTGGGCACCAAGCGAGTTAACGCATCTGAAAACGCAATGACATCCGAGTAACGTTTACCTGCTAGAGGCTGTAGAGCAATCATAAACAATTCATCAAGCTCAGCTGGCAGCTCAGGCCTTGTAAGTTGAACGCTTGGAGGCTCATGTTCGATTTGCTTCTTGTAAATTTCGGAAACAGTCTCCCCCACGAACGGAACACTACCTGTCAAAGCGTAGTACGCCGTACATGCGAGCCCGTAAACATCGGTACTCGATGTTTCTGCACCACCACTTAACGATTCCGGTGCAGCAAATCCCGGAGTACCTGCTGCATCCCCTCGTTCACCAACCCATTTCGACACCCCCACGTCAACGAGCGCAGATCGCTTCAACGAAGTATCAATGAGGATATTGTCTGGCTTTACGTCTCGGTGGACGACGTTCTTTTTATGGAGAGCAAAAAGGGCACCAGATATTTCGCGTATCATTCTAGAAACACTGACGAACGATGCTAGGCGGTTTAGTTCTGTGGCAATTTGCATTTTTTCGCCCAGAGACACTCCATCGATGTACTCCATAACGAAGTAGGGAGCCGTTGTCTTTCCATCTCCTAAACTGAAAATTTGGACGAGATTGGGGTGTTTCACCGCTGCCAGCATTCGTGCCTCGTTTTTGAACCGCGTAGTAAGAGCAGTGTCCCCGACAAGCGAGGTGTGCATCACCTTGATAGCAATAACACGCTCAAGGCGTTCGTCGAGCCCCTGGTAAATTTGTCCCATGGCCCCCTCACTGATTAGCGAACCGACGCGATAGACGCCTTGTAAAAGAGCACCCGGGCGCACGTCGGTCTCTTGAGCTCCTTGAGCTTTTATCGCAAGAGAACTGTAGGTTTGTTCCAATTCGAGTAGCGCCCTCCTAGCAACCTTCACGGTTCTGTGGGCCTCTTTTTCTTGTAGTTCGACTATTAGAGAAGGCTGATCATTTACCCAGCCCGCCGACACCTTGACGTATTCAGGCACTCCTTTGTCGTTGCGCCATTCCAAAACCCCGGATTCACATTTGTGCGCTTTCGCTGCAGCCCACGCTTCCTCTGCCTCGCTGAGAAAGTTCCCGAGAAACGACAGCTCGTCGTTAAAAATGAGACGTCCGCCTTTGATCTTTCCTTGAGAGACCAAAGGAGTGAGCCAGCGGGGGCGACCTATGGGAATCCGAAACGTGTTCCGCGCAACCCGAATCAGCGCTACGATATTTTCTGAGGCTTCCGTCACGCTACCATTTTTTTCGCGAGCCATTCGAAAGCCGACACGACATGCTCGCCCGTCTTAGCGCTGGTCGACATCACCATCCAGTCTTCCGGTATCGTAGAAAGTTGCTCGTCGAGGTCGACAGCCGAATCAAGATCAGACTTGTTGATAAGCATGCACATAGGTAGTTCACCAAATTGCTTTGGAAAACGAGAGTAAATTTCTAGGGCTTTAGAAACTGTGACTGCGCGCGTCCTATCGGCAACAAAGATGGTTCCCGAGGCACCCTTTAGGTGACTTGCCCTGATAAATGCAAATTCATCTTCGCCAGCTAAATCCCATAAGTGGAGCTCCACCTCGTACCCATCGACCAGTACGGTCCGCTTCTCTATTTGAACGCCGATAGTAGACTGATAATCGGCGCTGAATTCGTTGCTAACAAACCGCCGCACAAGGCTGGTCTTACCGACGCCAAAAGCCCCGATCATGACTACCTTTTTACGCCGAAGAATTGACATCTCTCTCATTTAGTCATCTTTCACTACCCCCGACTTACCCCGGTTTGGTTTTCATGACTAAGTCCCTTAGCAAAATACTCCTACGAATCTGTTGGGCTTTCAACGCACGCTGGTACTGTAACCGACCAAACCGTCCAGAATCTTAGAATGACGTCAGTTCAAACGGGAAAGGTCGTATTTCTCTCTGAACCCAACGTCCGTTAAGTCTTACCAAGAATTGTTTAACCAAAACCTAGAAGCGCTCCACGGTTTGTGAGGCCTTGGTCGCGCGCTTAACCGATTGTCGAACTTTTCTGCTCGAGCAAACAGAGCGTGGCGCCAGCCACTCATTTTTTGTGAACAGGTTAACAAACCTGCGTGGTGCGAGAGGGGGGACTCGAACCCCCACATCCTAAGACACTGGTACCTAAAACCAGCGCGTCTACCAATTCCGCCACCCTCGCGTGACTTACCGGTAAGAAACCGGCAAAAAACTAATCGGTTATTTCTTTTATCTGTTTGAGAAGAGCTTTTTGCTCATCGCTAGGCTGAACCGTTTGTAGTTCCATGATCTTCGTAACGTCTCCGTCGACCTTTAGCTCGCCGGACATAAACGCCTGCATTCCTGCCTCAGAGTCATTTTCGATAAAAATCTTTTTTGCGAGATCTTTACTAAGACTCAGAGTTGCTGCGGCATCAGCAGCTTGACCAGGGTGAAATTCTCCACCTTTCATGTGCAGCTCCTGCTTGCCGTCATCAACTTTGACATTGATGACAATTGTCTGCAGGGCTTCCGGTATATTGAGCTCGCCTGCAGCAACGCGAAGCTCGTCTACTTTCGTGAACCACTCGTCCGAGAGAAAATCCATGAGCGGAAGGTATTCTCGATTGGCCTTCAGGAAAAGGATTAGCTGAAAGAATTTATCTCAGTCGCTGGGACCACGCTGAATCACGCGCACAATGACAAACCCCACAGGGATTAAAATGACTCCGAGCGCCGCAAATCCAACCATTCCGAACAATTCGTTGGAACCAAGCCCGGCGTCGGTCGTTGAGACCAAAGATTGGGGGACGAGCATCCCAGCGATACCAAACCCTGCCACAGCCAGTCCCCAGAGAAAACCGCACCCAACAGCGCGGAGAGCCAGCACTCCACTACTGCCATCACTTGAGTGCAACTTGGTTCCGACTCGACGACACAAAAATGCGCCTAGAACAAGTGACAGGAACGCTCCGAACAAGAGCCCCCAACGCGCCACAACATACAGAGGGCTATCAGGCATCCATCTTATTCTTTGGCGAGAGTAGCTTTTACGTATTCGCGATTCATGCGCGCAATGACATCGGCACTGATATTCTTGGGACAAGCCGCCTCGCATTCGAGATGGTTGGTACACGCACCAAAACCAGACTCGTCCATCATATCAACCATGCGCTTCGTACGCTGAAGGCGTTCCGCTTGCCCTTGGGGCAGTTCGCTTAGATGCGTAAGCTTGGCCCCCGTGAAAAGCATCGCCGAGCCGTTTGGGCACGCTGCAACACATGCGCCACAGCCTATGCAAGTCGCTGCGTCAAAGGCACGGTCTGCATGCTCTTTCGGGATAGGCATCGCATTCGCGTCGGGCGCCGAACCCAGATTCGCCGTTATATAGCCACCCGCCTGGGTAATCTTGTCGAATGCAGATCTATCAACAACGAGATCTTTCACGACGGGAAAAGCTCGTGCACGCCATGGTTCGATATAGATGGTGTCCCCGTCTCGAAAACGACGCATATGCAATTGGCAAGCAGTGGTTCCGCTCTGGGGACCGTGAGCACGCCCGTTGATAACCATTGAGCAGGTTCCGCAAATTCCCTCGCGACAGTCGCTGTCGAAGTGAATAGGCTCTTGCTGGTTCGCCACCAGGTTCTCGTTGACTACATCGAGCATTTCCAAGAACGACATATGCTCGCTAACGTCCTTGGCCTCATAACGCTCCATCTTCCCCTTGGAATTTGGGTCTTTTTGTCGCCATACAAACAGTGTGAGGTTCATTTGTAGCTCCTAGTTGCCAACTTCACGTTTTCAAACTTCATTTCTTCTTTGTGCCGAGCAGGTTCGACACCGTCGCCTTTGTATTCCCAAACAGCGGCGTGGGCAAAGTTTGCATCGTCACGAACGGCTTCGCCGTCTTCGGTTTGATGCTCCGTACGGAAGTGCCCACCCGCAGACTCATCTCGAGCAAGCGCGTCCCGACACATCAGTTCACCAAATTCAAGGAAGTCAGCGACCCTCCCCGCTTTTTCCAATGACTGATTAAAGCTATCGCCAGTGCCGGTGACTCGAACGTTTTCCCAGAACTCATTGCGGAGAGTCGGAATCCTTTTTATTGCGTCTTTCAATCCCGCTTCGTCGCGAGCCATACCGCAACCTTCCCACATGATTTTTCCTAGTTCGCGGTGGAAAGAGTCGACGGTTCGTTTGCCTTGAATGCTAAGAAGTTTATTAATTCGCGTTTTCACGGCCTCTTCGGCCCCGCGGAATTCCTGTGAATTCGTTGCCAACTTTTCGGGTTTCTCTGTAGCCAAATAGTGAGCAAGCGTCTGAGGAACGACGAAATACCCATCCGACAGCCCCTGCATAAGCGCACTCGCTCCGAGTCGGTTCGCACCGTGATCTGAGAAGTTGGCCTCACCCACAACGAACAAGCCAGGTAAGTTGCTCATCAAATGGTAATCGACCCAAAGACCGCCCATTGTGTAATGGACCGCTGGGTAAATCCGCATTGGCGTCTCATACGGATTTTCATTGGTAATCTTTTCGTACATATCAAAAAGATTGCCGTACCTCATGGAAACAACATCTTTGCCAAGGCGTTTGATCGCGTCGTCAAAATCCAAATAGACGCCTAGCCCTCCTGGGCCAACACCCCGACCTTCGTCGCAAACCTCTTTTGCGCTTCGCGATGCGATGTCGCGAGGTGCGAGATTTCCAAAGCTCGGATACTTTCGCTCTAGGTAATAATCTCTGTCGGATTCAGGAATGGACGATGGCGCCTTACCAACGTCTTCTTTGTTCTTGGGCACCCAACAACGGCCATCGTTTCTCAACGACTCCGACATCAGAGTCAATTTAGATTGGTAATCACCACTCACAGGAATGCAAGTAGGGTGAATTTGCGTATAACAAGGGTTAGCAAAACCGGCGCCTTTCTTGTAAGCGCGATAACTAGCAGTCACGTTGCAACCCATGGCATTCGTCGACAGATAAAACGTATTTCCATACCCGCCAGAGGCAAGGATCACTGCGTGTCCTGAAAAGGACTCGAGTTTTCCGGTCACCATGTTTCGCGTAACGATACCCGCGGCCTTGCCGTTCGCCACAACAAGATCAAGCATTTCGGTTCGCGTGAACATGGTCACCTTCCCAGCCGCAATTTGTCTGGAAAGAGCCGCGTAAACGCCGAGAAGAAGCTGTTGTCCTGTCTGACCTCTCGCGTAGAAGGTACGGGAGACCTGCGCGCCACCGAAAGACCGGTTGGCAAGCGTGCCACCATACTCACGTGCGAAAGGAACGCCCATTGCCGTAGCTTGGTCGATGATGTCAACGGATACTTGCGCGAGACGGTAGACGTTTGCTTCTCGCGATCGGAAGTCTCCACCTTTGACCGTGTCATAAAACAGCCGGTACACACTGTCGCCATCATTCTGATAGTTCTTTGCGGCGTTGATTCCACCCTGCGCAGCAATACTGTGCGCGCGGCGTGGGCTGTCCTGGTAGCAAAAACAAGCTACGTTATAACCAAGCTCTGCAAGAGAAGCTGCTGCTCCCCCGCCCGCCAAGCCGGAGCCAACGACAATAATATCGTACTTCCGCTTATTGGCTGGATTTACAAGTTTACTGTCGAACTTACACTTATCCCATTTTTCAGCGATGGGACCTTCGGGGATTCGAGCGTCGAGTTTCATGGCTTGATGACTCCAAACAGAACGGCAAGAGGAATGCTTGCGTAACCGCAAAACATAAGAACTGCGATAGCGGGACCTGCGACTCTTATCGCATTTTTGTACTTAGGGTGACTAAACCCAAGAGTTTGAAAAAAACTGGGTATCGCATGAGCGATGTGCATGGACAGACCCAGCATCGCCGTTACGTAGAGCGCTACAATGAGCGGGTTCTGAAATCCCCCCACGACCATTCCATATACGTCGTGACGATCCTGAAGACTAGAAGTTGCCCCGCGCTCAACGAGAGCGTGAAGCTCTGGCTGGACTAGCCCTAAAGTGAAATGTGCCAAGTGATAGCCAATGTAAACCAACAGAAGAACCCCTGACCAAATCATCAAGCGTCCATAGAATGTTGAAGACTTCGACTTAAATCTTTTGTAATTGACAGGCCTAGAAGCGCGATTGTGCATGGCTAAGGTGATCCCTGCCCAAATGTGGAGGAGCACCATGAAAATCAAACCACCGCGAGCAACCCACAAAAGAGGGCCTAACTCAACGAGCGACTGCGCGTAGCCGTTGATGGCACCTCGACCAGCGAAAATCGTGAGATTTCCAGCCAGGTGAGCGAACAGGAAACCGACAAGTCCAATCCCCGTTATCGCCATTAGCTGTTTTTTTCCGATAGAAGAACGGATGTAGTGCTGCAACCAACTCATTGGGGCCCTCTTTAACAGATCTTTTCGGGACTGTTCACACAGTAAAGAGGGTTTTTACCAACTAAGACTCGAGACACGTTGTCGCAGACGACTTTGGCAATACGCGAGAAAGCTTCGGCAGTTGAACCTCCAATATGGGGCAGCACTTCGACGTCGTTCCGATGGAATAAGTGATCTTCTGGATTCCACGGTTCATCCCAAAACACGTCGAGTCCGACGCCGCCAAGGTCGCCGTTCGCTAGAGCAACTTCCAAAGAACGCCGGCAAACGATCGGGCCACGAGCACAATTAACCAATATCGCGCCTTTTTTCATTAGCGAAAACGCTTCTTTGTCGAACATGCCTCGAGTCTTTTCGGTCAAAGGGCAGTGAATGCTAATCAAGTCAGAGTTTCTGAGCAGATCCGCAAACTCGGAAAAGGTGCTGCTGCTCCTCGTCCAACTAACCTTCATGCCTATTGCTTCTGCAATTTTCGCAAGACTCTGCCCCGACTTCCCGTAACCGACCAATCCGAGCTGTTTACCGGCGAGCTCTCCCCCCAACGGCGTTCCAATTTCTCCGTGGGAGAAACCAACGCGCGCCTCATTCAGCCGCCGAGCAACAGAGAGCATCAGCAAAAGAGCAGCCTCTGCTACTGCCTGGTGATTCGTTCCAGGTGCGTTGCATACAGGAATTCCTTTGGCGGTCGCCGCCTCCAAATCGATACCGTCGACTCCCGCCGCGGGCTGCTGAATCAGTTGAAGCTTGGTCGCCGCCTGAATAACTTCTCTTGAAATCCGACCGTTAGAAGGCAGCAGAACGTCCACGTCACTCACAACGGAAGCGAGAGTTTTCCTTCTGTCCCAGATGTCTATCTCCACACCTGGCGGAAGCCCCGCACGAATCCTCTCTACAATTGGCTGCCACCCTGACCCGCAGAAGAGTAGTTTCATCAAACAACAGTTTTACTAGACGTCACTCTGAGTTCCTAAGGATTTCAGGGCTCCTACGACCTCCCTCTCGTTACCGCGAGCCCTACTCGGTAACTGAATGGATCGTATTCCGAACCTTGGACCCACTCTGGGGTATGGTC
>CAYPIX010000024.1:0-40542 GCA_964410875.1 uncultured Kofleriaceae bacterium | reverse complement strand
GACCTACCGAACACCAAGGTGGGAGCCAAAGAAGCCGAGAGACGCGCCATCAACAGCGTGATGAACGGCGGGGACCCAAACCCGAAGCCACAACCCAAAACAAAAAAGGAGGTCATTACTCTCGCCCAATTTGCCAAGGAGCACTTTATGCCGAAGGCGAGACTAGAAAATAAACACAGCTCGGCTGTCACCAAACAGACCATTTTGGACCTTCATGTTCTCCCTCAGCTTGGCGACAAGCCCGTGGAGGAAATCGCCTATCGCGATTTTGAAGATCTAAAAATACGACTCGCGGCGCTCAAGGGGAGAAAAGCCCTCAAGCCCAAGAGCATCAATAATGTGCTCACGGTGGTGCGAAGTCTTCTCGCCGAAGCGCGGAAACGAGAGCTAATTACTACGGTTCCGCACGTCGATTGGCTGAAAACCACCATTCCGAAGTTTGATTTTCTCACCTTTGAGGAAGCCGAACGGCTGGTAGCTGCGGGCCAGGGGGAATGGAGAGCAATGATATTCCTGGCTCTCCGTAGCGGCCTTCGCCAAGGAGAGCTTTTGGCTCTCCGTTGGGAAGACGTGGACCTGGTCAAGGGCCGTCTTACGGTGAATCAAGCCGTATCGCGGGGCGTAGTGAGCACGCCAAAGAGTGGTCGAAGTAGAGAAGTGGCTCTGAGCCCAGAGACGGTCTCCGTACTCAAAGCACAGCGTCATGAACGAAGTGAGCTCGTGTTCTGTAACAGCTTTGGTCGCATGTTGACTAAAGGGCAGTGCAAGCATCCGCTTTGGCGGACTTGCGAACGAGCCAAGCTGGGCCGAAGCATCGGTTGGCACGCCATGCGCCATACTTTTGCATCTCATCTGGTGATGCGAGGCGTGTCGCTCAAAGCAGTCCAGGAACTACTCGGTCATTCAGATATCCGCATGACCATGCGCTACTCGCACCTCGCTCCAGAAGTGAAACGAGATGCAGTTGCGCTACTCGACGTGGCAGCCGGCGCTGAAACCAGCGAAATTGGCAGCCACGCGGCAGCGAAAACTGAAAATGATAGCTAAGTAATTAAAAAGATAGTGGAGGCGCCGGGAGTCGAACCCGGGTCCGCAAATGTGTCCGAAAGGGCATCTACGTGTGTATCCGCAGTTTTAATTTAGCTTATGACGTCGGCCTGTGGCCGCCTACGTCAAGAGCGATTCGTCCTGAATTTCACCAATGCGCCGGATGACACTTCGCATTGACTAACCTGATTGTTAACGGCGTAGGCAGCTTCAGGTGGTAGCCACGTTACACCGATGCTAGTGCTACTTACGCAGCAAGAGCAAAGTTTGCATTATCGTTTGCAATTACGTTGTGCCCGTTTTTACGTGGCCACGGGCGCCACGACACGCAACCCAGACTTCTTCATCCCCGTCGAAGCCGTTTCGCCCCCATACTCATCTTTCCTCAACTATTCAAATTATCAAATTCCCAAGAAACTGGGAGTTTTCAGTGTGAAGCGCAAGCGGCTCAGAGTCAATGGTAGAGTCCCGCCATGAAAAAAGCCGTCCTCATAATACTTTTACTTCCTGCCTTGGCTTGCCAGAAAACCAGCCCCGGAGACGGCCCTGCGCCGTCCAACAATGCAGCAAATCTCGGCGGTGAACCGGCTAAGAGCCATTCGGTCAAACTGGCAGATGGGGAAACCGCACTCGGCTCTCTTTTTCTCAAAGTGCCGAAGGCTTGGACCGCTGTTCCTATTTCTTCGAGCATGCGGCGAGGGCACTGGCGTATGAGCGCCGATACAGAACTCATTGTGTATCATTTTGGACAGGGCGGCGCGGGTGGAACCGAAGCCAACCTAGAGCGTTGGTACTCGCAGTTTACGCAGCCAGATAAACGTCCGACCAAAGAGGTTGCGAAGCGGGAAAATGTGAAAACAACAGGGGGCAAAGAGGCCATTGTAATTGATGTAAGTGGACAATACGTCGCCGCTATGCGTCCCGGTGCGGAGGAGAAGAACAACAAACCAAACCACAGAATGCTAGCCGCAATTGTTCCCGGTTTGGATGGTCCCTACTACTTCAAACTTCTCGGCCCAGACAGTTCAGTCGGTGAGCATAAAAAGAGCTTTGACGAAATGGTCTTGTCCATCCGAGATGGTGCACCGGTAAAACAAACCGGAGCGGCTCACCCGGCTCCGTAGGCACAAAAAAAACGCTGCTCCGAAGAGCAGCGCTGACAACCTAAAGCGATTCGTTTACTCGCAGACTTTGGTCGTATTCGGGAATGGGCTTGGCATCGTGCACTCTGTTGCTTCAGCGCAACTACAAGCGGTGTTATTGGCAACGCAGCTATCGCCAAATCCAGAGCCCTGGCAGGACGTGGCCGTGCAATTACACATACCCGTATTTGTATTGCAAACCGGGAGAACCGCGCTTGGACAATCGGCGTCGGTTTGGCAACCGACCTGGCAAATCCCTTCGTTGCATATGGCGTCTGGTTCCCCGCAAACCGTGATTTCGCCTCCGGTGAGGCTGGTCGCTATAATTTCTTCGCCACCAAGGCATCCACCAGCGGGAAGCGGTTCGAACGTACAAACATTTCTATTACCGGCATCTGTTTGAACACAAACGCGCCCGATGCCGCAGTCCAAGTCGAATTCGCAGAACTCAATGGCGTTGTCGCTAAGTTGGCATTGAGCATCCGACTCACACAACGTGAGAGCGGGATCAACGGAGGAAACGCAGCGCGAGTCGGTGCAAACAAGGGATAGCCCCGGTATGTCGCAATCTGCGTCAACTGAGCATTGGTCCTGGCATATGAGTATGTTTGCAGAACCGTTGCCGCCATTGTCGTCGTCGCCTCCACAGGCGCCAAGCGACAGGCCAGCAAGGCCCGCAAAAACTAGGTGAAAAAGTGGGTTTGAAATCTTCATAGTTGTTCATTCTCCTCTGGTAAGAAACACAGCTAACTACGAGCAACGTTCTACGCACAATAGAGGCGATCCAGTTTTTCTTGAGTGGGATTCGACACTTGAAAGAACGCCTGGGCTCGCTGGAATAAGTCTGCGAACGGGTGCGTAATGTGGGGCATGACCGGACGAATGGCATGCTTGATGGTTGGGCTCACGTTCTTGCTCTTTCCGCGCGGGGCAAGCGCCGAAGCAGTGGGCGTTTTTCACTTTTCTAGCGCGGAGGGGTTTGAGCGTTGTCTATCAACCCAGCGTTTGATTGAAACTGTGAAGACGGCGGATGGGGAGCAGAGCCGAGTAGTCAAACGGGAAGAGATTATCGACAGGTGCATGAAAGCAGCGGAATCGTTTGCGGGCGGGAGCGACGTAAAACCGAAGCAGGTGATTGGCCTAATCAAAACTGCATGGGGCCACGTCATGAGACCTGAGACCCTTGGTCTGGTTCAGAGCTTGGTGAAAAAACGACAGGCTGATTGCAACCAAATTGATGTGTATACAACGGTTCTTAAGGGCTTGTCTTTCTCCCGAAGGGATCGGCCGAGTCGGCATTACCGTGGATCCGAGTCTGTAATTCGAACTTGTCTCTCGGATAAGATGTTCCGCAAGGATATTTTCGAAGAGGTTGAGAACGCCGATAAGAACATCGCAAACAACGTTTGCTCGATTCTCAAAACAGCGAAACAGAAAGTCTCTTGTAAAATATCGGAGGATGAATAGATGAAGAAACAAATTTTACTTCTGGTGCTCGTTGGGCTTTTTGGAACTCAAGCTTTTGCAGAGACCGAATTCAAAGCCTCTAGCCCAGTCCGGGTGTTTGAAGGACCTGAAGGCGAGCTGGTGACGACCGTCGAGGTCAACGACTCTAAGCAGATGCTGGTTTGGTTTCGCTCCGTCGGTGGAGAAATAGAGGGGACAGCTCGGCTTTACGACTACGCAGACAACGGTCGCGGCAACAAAGACGTTACCTACAAGTACAAGAAAGGTAGCAAGATCAAAACGAAGTACGTGTTGGTATCGCAGCAAGGTGCTTGGACGTTTTTTCAACCCGGGAAAGCATCGGGAAAGATGAGGGTTCGTTACTCAAAGGAAGAGTCCAAAACAGTTACTTTTGACCAAGCAGTAAACGCATATAAACAAACCAAACGGGTGAGGAAATAACGTGAAAAAATCAAACAGGAAAATGAGTTTTGGATTGGCTTTTGCCGCAGTCCTTGGATTAGTTGGTACCAGCGCGATTGCGGGTAAGGCAGAGCGAGAATGGATGAAAACCAAAGTAAAGCCTGCCATGGTAAAAGCAGTGAAAGAATACAAGACTGCTTGTGGGTGTAACTTGAAAATTATTCCTGACCCCAAACTCAAGACGCAAGACGAACTTAACCAAATTCGAAACGTCTCGAATTCCATCTCACGTGAAGTGGGCAAGTACTGTACCGACAAAGAGTCGAAGCAGGCCGTCTGCAAAATGAAAACGTTGAAAGTATCAAAAGCCGAGGAGACCGAATTCAAGTTCTCAGGCTCTACCGGCTCCGCGTTTACCGACGGGCACTCCTATGTCAGTTTTGACATGATAACCGACGTCATCGACGAGTAGTCGCGCGCTAACAAACCATGTGAAGCCCACCGTTTAGGTGGGCTTTTTTGCGTTGAGACGGATGTCACTTGTTAGCTTTTTAGCCCTTTTCTAGGCCCTTCTCCTACGTTGGTTCTCCCAGTATTGCTCCCTGGAAGGGCTTGCGGTACACCGCGAGCATGAAACGCCTGAGTTTTGCCACCCGCGCGACAGTGCTTCCTTTGATCGCTCTGCTTGTTTCGGCCTGTTCGAGTAGCACGGTTATCCGGAGCAATGTTCGTGGTGCGAAGGTTTACCTGAATGGCGCGCTTGTGGGAGAAACCCCTTACGTGATGCGCGATACCAAGATCGTTGGGTCGGTCACCGACGTGCGAATCGAGGCGCACGGGTACGAACCACTACAAGCGTTCATTAAACGTAATGAGGATTTTCAATTGGGAGCGTGCATCGGCGGGGTCTTTTTGTTGGTCCCGTTCATTTGGGTTATGGGCTACTACCCAGACCACATGTATGAGCTTCGTCCTCTAGGCCAGGGGCCAAGAGATCAGTACCAACCCCCGCCTGGGCAACGAGGTCAACCGTATCGGGCGCCCATCAATCAGCCTCCGCCCGGGCCGCCACCAAACTACCGACCGTGAAGCCCCTAAGGCTTTTCGTTAACCAAAGGATTGCGAGACCAATTCTGTTTGGCGTTCTCGCAACTGCAATTACAGGTTGTGTTGCGTCATCGCCGGGTGGCGTTGAGAGCTCCCTCAATATTGCCTATCGAATGCAACGACTCCCCGGCGGAAAACCGGGGGTGTCTGTTCGTGCGTACCGAGGGCTCCTGACCAAAAGCCTCTTCTCCCGGTGTCGTATGGTCCCCTCCGATTCACAGTATCTCGCAGCAGCTCCTGATTCTTGTGGCCCAGTTCGGGCTATTTTCCGAAGTGCTGCGCGATTGTTTTTAGAAACGGCTGCTAGCCCTAGCTTTTTGGTACCAGTGCGGTACCAAGGTCAGCTCCGATGGGTCGATTTTCCCAAAGCTTGTTCGCAGTAGCGCTCCTGGCCACCGCCCCTCACGTCGCGCTTAGCGATAACAGGGCAGGCGACCATCCGAAGGAGGCCTTGGCACTCGAAGTAAGAAACGGGTGTCTGCTGGTTGTTCCGCGTCTTCGCGATCTAGCTGAAGAATCCGCTTGGTTCGATGTCCATAACTTGGCGGAGGTGAGCACGACGCTTTGTGAAAATCCTTCTCCCGAGTTTCTGATTTGGAATGCAATCGCGCTCTTTAAGCTCGACGAACCAGCAAGGGCAAAGCGCTTACTCAAATTGGCTCAAGCCCAGCCGTCGACAAAAGATCGGGCAACTGTGGTGTCTTCTTGGATGACATTACGTCTGCGCGGTAGGCCGACCTATGCCGGTGTTAAGCCACTCGCCCAAAAACGTTTGGCTGCTATCGCGAGTATTGGCAAAGAAGACGAGTTTCTAGAGAGTGCAGCCGGGTTGCCAGACTCGGTGCGCGTCCGAGCTATCTCTGGGCATAGTAGGTATCTAGACGCTCGGAAAAAGTCTCCCTTCTTGGCGGGCGCGTTAAGTGCGCTTCTTCCTGGAGCGGGCCAAGTTTACAATGGTTCGTTTGAGAGTGCGGCTGTTGCATTTGCCCTCAACGCGGTGCTGATTGGCGCCACCGTAGAGCTCGCTCGCAAAGACTTGCCTTTCGCGGCAACGACGACTGGTTTGGCGGCGTCGGTATTCTACGTTGGAAATATTTTGAACGCTGCGGATTTATCCACCCGCAAAAACGATCGCGCATCGAGCCGGTTTCGCGAGGAAGTCGAGAGAGTGCTGCTACCAGAGGTTTTTGAGCCGTAGCGAATCTTTCTGTAACCGGTTAAGCTTCGAGCATGGCAAAGGCTGTTTGGAAGAACGTAGTGCTAGCGGAAAGCGATGAGACGGTTGTTGTGGAAGGGAACCACTACTTCCCCCCGAGCTCCCTTAAAGAAGGATTCTTTGAGGAAACGTCTCATACCTCGAAATGCTTTTGGAAAGGCAAGGCAAGCTATTACACAATTGTTGTGGAAGGCGAACGAAACGAAAATGCGGCTTGGTACTACCCAGTGGCAAAAGAACGAGCGAAGAACATCGAAGGGTATGTGGCCTTTTGGAAGGGCGTCGAAGTTCAATAAAAAAAGCCCCAACAGATTGCTCTGCTGGGGCCCCGCTTTCAACTTCTAAAAATTCGAAAATTATTCGGTCATGTAAAAGAATTCTTCTTTTACTATTTTTCCGTTCTTCACTTCGTAAAGTCCAACTTCTTCCATTTGGATACGCTGCTGATCTTGTTTGTTGGTGACATCAATATTGAACACCGCAGCGAAACGATCTTCTCCATGAGGAAATGGTCCCTTGGCTTCCATGCTGTGGACTTCCATGTTTTCGTACCACCACTTGTTCTTGCCGATAATTTCGCCTTTGCCCTGCATCTTTCGAGGTAAGGCTCCATCGGCCCGAGCTTCAATACTGACGATACTGTCGTCGTATAACTTTTCTATCGCTTCCATTCCTTTGCCGGTTTGACAGAGTTGGATGAGTTCTTTTCCTACTTGCGTTGCGTTTGATGCCACTTACATTCTCCTTCTAAAATTGACTTCGCATTCCAGCACGGGAGTCGCAATCCAGTAAACGTCGGGGCGCCACAATCTCAAAGGCGTCAGTGATGTTCGTGCCCCGGGTGATCCGGATGCTCTTTTGCTTGTAGGCGAAATTCTATGTTCGCAGTTCCTTGTCGAAAGGTGAGTTGAATGTCGACGCCGCCGAGAGGAGATTGGTGAGGGACGAAATGCGCTAGATCGAATGCCAGTACGAAAGAGGCGTTATTTTCTCGTGCCCCATCGACTATGCTTTTTATGGTTCCATTGGGGGCATACCCCGGAGCCTCTTTTTTGGCTGCCATCACAGCAGACCTCATGTCAGGTGAGTTCTCGTCTTCCACGACTATGATCCTGTTTCCGACGACCGCGACCCGTGTAGTTCTTGGTTTCCTACGAGATTTATCAAGCTTTCGCGTGCCTTTGTACGTGAAAGTCGTGGTTTGTTCGTGCACGTCGATATTGCCAATGTTCTCGATGGACTCTTTGAAACGCACTGTCTGGGTGCCGCCAGTAAATTCAATAGGTTTTTCGGCGTTAAGTGTTCGTCCGAGAGCCAAGACTTTCTGTTTAGCTTCCTCACCTGATGTGACGCCCGCGATAAACGCGGAGCTCTTTGCGGACACCTCAATGCCACTTTCTTCTAGGTCGATTAAGAAGAAAGCTTCGCCATCAAACACGCTAAGAAGTGCTTGGTAGGCTTTCGTAAGTGGTTCGCGTTTTTCGTTGTTATTTACGAACCAACTCGATAGTGACGTTATTTGGTCTCGAAATGCGCCGGGCTTAAAGTGCCCCGCGACCAGAATTTCGGGCTCGGAGAGCGCCGGAAGAATATCGACATTGGAGAAGGTGTCCGGGGTTTGAGCTAGCGAGAACGATGCGAAGTCCGATTGCGCTACCGGTTTAAACTCGAGCAGCACGTATTCACCCTTCGGAAGAGTCAGGCGGAGAGACTCGACCTGGCTTGCTATCTCTTTAATTATGGATTCTAAGGATGTAGCGGCAGCATCGGCTGAGTTATTAGTTACGCTGTCTTTTCCTGAGAAACCCGCCAAGAATTGATTCAACGCATCTTGGTTTGCTTGAAGTGCAAGAGAGGGAAAGACCTCCATGGAGAAATGGCTGAAGGCCTCCTTTTCGAGTTTTGCGGTGTAGCCAGAAAGGGCGGTTACGGCTTTGGCCTCGGCGACAAGAATCAACTCGCCCTTTTTTTGCACGACTATATTGTCCGCGCTTACCTCTGCCGGAACAGCCGTATTCGGAGTTCCAAGAATAGCCCAAGGAGGAGTGTATTTTCGTTGGTCCAGCCAGAACACTCTGGTCGGTTGCGATAAGTCGATTGCTTCAACGTCTTCAAGAAGGTCGGCGGCGATCTTTTGTGTAAACGCTGCAAGCTGCAGAGCCATGGCCTGGTCGGCTCCTGGAGTAAGAGTTCCAAAGAATTTCATAATATTCTCTGGCTTACTCAAGCTCGGCAACAAGATCTCAGCCAACACTTCTGGGGGGCGGGTGACCGGTTTGGATTCCTTTGCCTTGGGTTTGCAGCTCGCGAGCCCCGCGAGTGCAAGAGCCGTTAGCAGAGCGGTACGTCTTCGGTGCATTGCCTAGAGGGTCTCGTTAAAATCCGAGGTCTTCAAGAGGTTTTGGCCGCGTTGGACTCCCGAAGAGCATTGAAACGTTGAAAAAGCATTAGGAGATTCTTTTGCGCTTCGGGATCGATGTTCTCGTTGAAGGTCGGATCATGAATCATGACATATCGACCAAAATAGGTAATCTGTTTCAGAATCAGTACGAAATTCTGCGGCAAGCTCATGTCGTGTTTCAGCGCGAGCGCCCGGAGTCTCGGGTAGAAGGACTCAATCAGTTCCGTGTCTTCTAGGGTTGCAGACCGAAGAGGCAAGAAGGTATCGGCCGCGTCTTTCACGAAGACGTCCCAGTCAACGGAATCGGGTACCGCGCGCATGCGTTTCATGGCAAGGGCGAGTTTTTCACCATCACTGGTGATCATACCAGCGAGCCAATCTGCTAGAGCAATCCGGTCTTCCATCGTGAAACGGCCAAAGATTCCGAAATCTAGGTAACCGAGCCGACCGTCGTCGAGAACAAGAATGTTGCCCGCGTGGATATCACCGTGAAAAAAACCGCCAAGGAAAACGCTGGTCCAAAATACCTGGCTATTTCCTCGCAGGACCTTTCGTACCTGAGGTTCACGCTTTTCTACACCTTCTTTGTCGTCGATACGAACACCAAGAAGCCTGTCCATTACGATGACCTGTTTGGTCGATAGATGTCGGTGCACTCTTGGTGCGGTTGCAATGTCGGTAAGCTTGGTCTCTAGGAGCATTTCCCTAAAATCTGAGATGTTCTGGGCCTCTTTTTCGAAGTCAATTTCCTCAGCCATGGTCCGCTTTAGGTCTTCGACAATCCCAGTGAGGTTTGCGCGACGAAGTTCTCGGAACATTCTCTGTGCCGACTTGGCTAAAATGGTCATCATGCGTAAGTCTTGAACGACCCGTTTTTCAATTCCGGGCCGCTGTACTTTTATGACGACCGACTCCCCATTTTTCAACGTGGCTGTGTGAACTTGTGCAATGGACGCCGACGCGAGAGGCTCCGAGTCAATTACTTCTATTTCTTCTTTGCGCTCGGTTCCAATCGATTTTTCGATGAGCTTTTGAATCTTTTGCGGATGTAGTTGGCGGACCTCGTCGAAACAACACGAGAACTCTTGAACAACGTCGGGCGGAAACGCCGTTGGACTTGACGCAATCATCTGGCCGAACTTGACGTACGCAGGACCCAAGTCTTCGAAAGCCAGACGCGTTGCTCGGGCGACTGGGTACTGAATCAACCGTAATTTCCCCAGAATGCACGGGGTGAATCTTCGGACTAGGACTAGGCCTACCAGAGCGACTCGGCGTGTTAAGGGAAAGGCCAGCCAAAGTCCGGTCGCTACAGCAACAATTACGGCTAGAGTCCAAATCAAGGAAACGCTAGTACTCCACCAATCGGGGGCAGTTTCAAGGCCATGGCCTCAGTTCTTGGTTTCAACCGTGGGAACGGTTGTCCAGTCTTTGAATTTAGGAGACGGTTGAACCGGTTAGAACAGTAAGTACTTGGGATCTCACCGCCATTGGGTGGCGCATATCTTGCTCTACTATTGCCCATGCGTTTAGTCGTTTGCGGAATGATAGCCCTTTTGATTTCGGTTTCGCCGGCCTTTGGCGCTGCGGTCCGAGGCAAACGCGCCGTTGCAACGGCTAAAGCGGTCAAGCCGGCTAGTTCGCGAGCACCTATTTCTCAAAAGCCAACCACTCGGTCTTCCAAGAGCCCACTACAGAAAAAACTACGCCGGAGCCCAAAGACCAAAACAGCCAGACTCATGGCTAGATCTCGGAGCGGAAACACAGTAACAGCTGTGGTTTGTGCCCTTGGGGTTGTAGGTGGAGGAATCTACATGCTGGGGTCCGGTCTGTCTGGCGACCTTCTAAATACTATGGCCGGCGGGGCGGTTGTCTTGCTGTCTACTGTGGTCGGGAATGAATCCAAAAATGGAAGTTAAGAGCCAAATATCCCTTCAGTCGTTGCCCATGAAAAGACTTATCTGCTTTTGTAGTCTCGTTGCCTTTTTGGGATCAGCCCACAGCAGCCCGGTTCGTACTTCTCGCGCTCGGGCGCAGGCAACCCACGCAAAGACGGCAAAGGGTAAACCTGGTTCTAGAACCGTTTCCAAACCTCTATTTCGCATTACGCGAAAGCCTCTTCCAATAAAAGGGGTCAAACCCTTGCCACGGAAAACGCGAAAGGTGCTCCCAAGGCGTGTGAAGCCTTTAAGTCATCCGCGCCGCGGAAATGCACCAGTTGCCGTTGTTGGTTTACTGGGCGTGGCTGGGGGCGGAGTCGTTTTTTATGGTAGCTTGATGAGTGGCAGTGTTGTTGGGCTTGGGTTTGGTGCGGTTGGGCTCGGCTTAGGAGCGCTCCTCATCGCGTCTGCTGAAAACCAACGGCGGGATTAAATTCCTGAATCAGCTATTTCCTTCGGGCGCTTATTCCGCGGCCCCCAAATCATTCTTTCTGCTAGCGAATAACGTTTAAGACCGGGTTTCAAATGGCCAAGGGCCGTTTTTCGGGTTGCTAGAGCAATCTCTGTTTTTCAGCAGTTTCGGTGATACAGTGCCGGCCCCGCTTCGTATGGAGCTGAGAATGGAGGTTCTATGTCTGACGTGAAAATTCCTCAATCACCAGTTGTTTGTCGCAATCTGATTGCAGGGAACTGGGAAGAGCCTGCCAAGAACGGCTGGCTGGATGTTGACTCGCCTTACACCGGAGCCAAAATCGGCAAGGTTGCCCTGTCGACGAAAGAAGATGTAGACAGAGCCGTTGCGGGCGCCGAAGCCGCTCTTCCCGAGTGGAGAGGGCGACCGATAAAAGAGCGGACTCAGCCCATGTTTCGGTTTAGGGAACTTCTTCTGAATGAACTGGAGCCCCTTAGCCATATTGGAGCGGCAGAGTCGGGAAAAACCATAGCGGAGGCTCGCGCAGGAATTCTCAAAGGCATCGAAGTAATCGAATTCGCCTTAAGCCTTCAGAACGCGGATGATGGGGGCGCTATGGAAGTTTCTCGCGGGGTTACTTGCGAACTTCGACGTGAACCGATGGGCGTAGTCGCGGGTATCGTCCCGTTTAACTTTGCTGCCATGGTGCCTCTCTGGCAGTTTCCCATTGCGGTTACTCTAGGAAACTGTTTCGTCTTGAAACCATCTGAGAAGGTTCCTTTGACGGCAAATCGGTTTGGCGAGCTTATGCACGAAGCGGGCTTTCCGGCGGGGGTCTTCTCGGTCGTAAATGGTGACAAGAACGCAGTCGAAGCTCTCATCGACAACCCTAAGGTACGAGCGGTCGGGTTTGTTGGCTCAACCCCGGCAGCAAAGGCTGTTTATGCTCGAGCGGCAAGTCACGGCAAACGCTGTACTGCCCTTGGTGGCGCTAAAAACCATCTTATCGTGATGCCCGACGCCGATCCTAGTGTCGCGATCGATGGAATCACAGCCTCATTTACAGGTTGTGCAGGCCAGCGCTGTATGGCTGCTAGCCTCCTCGTAGCAGTTGGAGATGTGGATGATCTTCTTGATAAGGTTGTGGCCAAAGCGGAGGCGATGCGTCTCGGCCAAGATATGGGTGCCATCATCAACAAGGCGTCCCTTGAGAAGATTGAGAGAGCAATCGCAGCGGCGGCGGAACAAGGCGCAGAGATTCGCGTTGATGGTCGAAAATCAGCCGTTCCGACCCCATACAAGGATGGATACTGGCTTGGTCCAACGGTGATAGATAAGGCGCAGCCAACCTGGCAGTGTGCGACCGAGGAACTCTTTGGGCCAGTGTTGACGGTAGTAAGAGTAGATACGTTGGATGAGGCGCTGCGCCTGGAGAACGCTAGCCCGTATGGCAATGCAACCAGTGTGTTTACGCAGAACGGAGCTATCGCTCGCGAAGTGGCACAGCGAGGAACAAGCGGGATGATCGGGGTGAATATCGGCGTGCCGGTGCCGAGAGAGCCTTTTTCGTTCGGTGGTAGCAAAGACTCCAGCTTTGGCGGCGGAGACATTACCGGAAAACCAGGGGTGGACCTTTGGAGTCAAACCAAAAAAATTACCAGTAAGTGGTCGCTCTCCAGCGACAAGAATTGGATGTCCTAATGACCGACAACAAGAAAAGTATTCGCCTTAATTCTCACCCAGGATCTCATGGACCCAAGCCACTACCAATTCAGTGGGGGGCGGCAGATCCTATGAAACGCGGCCCCCTGGTCGCGTCGCTCACGGATCCAACGAAGAAGAACGTGATAGGCACCCACTCCGGTTCGTATGCAGTCTATCGAGCCCTGGCCGTAGCTGCCGGTGGTTTAGACCCAGAGCGCAAAGCCGACCTTACAGACACTCTACCTACGGATTCTATTGGTCCCCACCCGCAATGGGGGAGCGACAAAATTGTCTCTATTGATCCATGGGGCGCTGTGGTCTCGGACGTGTTCTCGTCTTACTACGAGCAGGGGTACGATATTCGTCCCACCATCGCTGTCACCAAGGCGCATATTGGGATGCCAGAAATGAAGGGGGCAATTGATGCGGGTCGCCTCAAACCCGACGGCAGCGTGCTCTTGGACCGAGGTGAGGCGGTTATCGCAAAAATGGCCATTGAACCGGTTTGGTATCTGCCCGGTATTGCGAAGCGGTTTAACGTTTCCGAATCCAAACTTAGGCGATGTCTGTTTGAGCAAACCGGAGGGATGTTTCCCGACTTGGTCACGCGCGGCGACCTTGAAGTGTTCTTACCCCCTATTGGTGGACAAACCGCATACGTTTTTGGTGATGTAGCAAAATTATCTGACCCGTCGGTGTCAAAGACCGTCCGTGTTCACGATGAATGCAATGGTTCAGACGTGTTCGGTTCCGACATCTGTACTTGTCGTCCCTATCTTGCTCACGCAGTCGAAGAGTGCATTCGCGCAGCGCAAGATGGCGGCGTTGGCGTCATCGTCTACTTCCGCAAAGAGGGTCGGGCCCTTGGAGAAGTAACGAAATTCTTGGTCTACAACGCTCGTAAGAGGCAAGAGGGTGGCGATAGAGCCGACCAGTACTTCTACCGGACCGAGTGCGTTGCAGGCGTACAGGATATGCGATTCCAGGAGCTCATGCCGGATGTTCTACATTGGTTGGGGATCAAGAAAATTCATCGCCTAGTGTCTATGAGCAACGTTAAACACGATGCGATTGTCGGCTCGGGGATTGAAGTCGGTGAGCGAGTCAAAATCCCCGACGAGTTGGTCCCTGCAGACGCAAAGGTCGAAATCGACGCGAAGATGGCTGCCGGCTACTACACCGATGGCGAAGTCCCGACGCAAGAGGAGCTCGCCAAGGTAAAGGGAAGGGAGCTCGACTCTTGACCCTTTCACCAGAGGTTGCCGCAGCTCATCTGCTCACCACCTCTGCGATTCGTGAGCGATGCGAGAATATTCTTACGGCGGGCCTCCACGACAAACTGAAGTACTTCAAGGTCAACATCGACGGGCTATCAGAAGTCGCCACGAAGGTTGTCGAAGTGACCCGAAAAAATTATCCGAAGCTAGAGATTCCCTATCACAGTCGATGGAACCACTTTCGAGTGGGCGGTCACGATAGGCTCAAGGGCTTAGAACTAAGCGGTCGAGACCAATTTGCGTTGGTGATTCAGAGCGTCTTGCTCGATGCCGGTGCTGGGCCAGATTGGCATTACAAAGACGCGCAAGTTGGGGGAGACTATTCAAGGTCTGAAGGTTTAGCCGTCGCAAGCTTGCGCATGTTTGAAGCTGGCCAACTGGCAGGGGATTCTGCGAGCCTCAAAGCATTTTCTGCCGAGATTCTAGCGAAAGGTTTCCAGGTCTCCGACCAAAACCCGTTAAGGGGACTTGAAGGCCGGGCCGGCCTACTCCGCGACTTGGGTAAGGCAGTTGAGGACAATCCAGAGATTTTCAAAGCGGGCAGTCTTGGCGGGATGTTCGACTATTTGGTGGCGGCGGCGGTGAATAAGAAGCTGCCCGCGACCAGCATCTTAACCGCTGTACTTGACGGCCTTGGGCCAATTTGGCCAGACAGGATTTTCCTGGCGGGAATCAACCTAGGCGATGTGTGGCAACACGCCTTCGCCGGCGGGGCAGGATCTGGAGCGGGTCTGGTTCCCTTTCACAAGCTTTCGCAGTGGCTCAGCTACTCACTAGTTGAGCCACTCGAATGGTCAGGAATCACCGTGACTGGGCTCGATGATTTGACGGGGCTTGCCGAGTATCGGAACGGTGGTCTGTTCTTCGACATAGGTACGATCGCTCTAAAGGAGCCAGACCTAGTGAAACAGGCCCATAAGCCGAGTTCTGAACTGGTGATCGAATGGCGTGCACTTACCGTCGCGTTGCTAGATCGGTTAGCTCCCTTGGTGCGCGAGAAGCTTGGCCTCTCGGCAAGCGAGCTGCCATTGGCCAAAATTCTCGAAGGTGGTACATGGGCGACTGGTCGTGAGCTCGCATACGAAAGGCGTCCAAACGGCGCACCACCAATACAACTTATCAGCGACGGAACCGTCTTTTAGTAGGAGAGCAAAATGCCAAACGTTCACGTAATCAATCACCCACTCATCCAGCACAAGTTAACCCTTATGCGGAAGGATGATTGCAGTACCTACACTTTCCGCAACCTTTGTACTGAAGTAAGCATGCTGCTCGCCTATGAAGCGACTCGAGACATGCCCACGACAGAGGTGGACATTCAAACGCCTCTGACGGCTGCCAAAGGTGTTCAGCTCGACGGGAAGAAAATCGTCTTGATATCGATTCTGCGCGCCGGGAATGGCTTCCTAGAGGGCATGTTGCGCATTATCCCATCGGCGCGGGTCGGGCACGTGGGTCTTTACCGTGATCCCAAGACGCTCATTCCGGTGGAGTACTATTTTAAGGTGCCCGGGGAAATGGAAGACCGAGCGGCGATTGTTCTAGATCCAATGCTTGCAACTGGTAACTCTGCGGTTGCTGCGGTAGAGCGAATCAAGCAGACCAAACCCAAATCGATAAAGTTTGTCTGTCTCTTGGCCGCTCCAGAAGGCATCAAGACCTTTCACGACGCCCATCCCGACGTTGATATCTATACTCCGGCAATTGATGAGAAGCTGAACGAGAAGGGGTACATCCTTCCTGGCTTAGGTGACGCAGGCGACCGGCTATACGGCACCAAATAACCCGAAAACGAAAAAGCCTGTTACGCCGAAGCGCAACAGGCAAACTCGGACTGAGTTTAGGATTTTCTAGCGACGACCTTTTACAGGAGCTTTCGCCTTTGCGAATGCCTTTAGGCTTTTGACCTTTTTGGCAGTTGTCGTTTTGCTTCTGGCAGCTGGAGTACCTCGAACGACCTCGCCTTTTTTGGATCGGGTCATTTGCGACAGGCGATTGCCCGCTTGGTTGGACTTGGTTACAACCTTTTTCGTGAGAGACGATGCTTTCGCTCTAGCGCTTCTGGTTAGTTTTTCTGCCTTGGGAATCGCAACGGTTTCAACGTAGGTAACCGCGTTGCGAAGAACCGTTTGCTTCCCTTTGGGGACAATTGATTCCTGGGTTGCTATCGCACTTGCTGCTATGAGCGTAGCGACCAAAACCGGCTGGCGAACTGGCTTGCTAAGCACGATTTTGCCGAAGCCGCCAACTGCTTGAATGGCGCCACCAACAACGTTCATGCCGCCAGCAACAATGCTGTAAATACCACGTCCGATGCCTAGGCCGCTTTTTCGTTGCTTCGCACGGCGAGAAGCTCGGGTTTCTGCAGCTGGAGCTGTCCGTGCTGCCGGGGCCTGTCGTACTTCTGCAGCAGCCTGTGCACGTTGTGCTTTCTTCGCTGCCTCTGCCTTTCGAGCTTGGGCTGCTTGTTTTTGTCGACTTGCCACTTTGCGGTTGTGAACAGCGATGGAAGTCTTTAATTGTTGGTTCTCCGCATTAAGATTGCTAGCAATACTTTGGTATCGGTTAGCGATATTTCTTTGTTTTGCGGTTTGCCTCTTGCTTTTGTTTAGTCTGTTTGCGGCAACTACTTTGGGTTGAACTCGCGAAACTAGTTTCTGAAGGCGAACCTCTTGTGCTGCGAAAGAAGCAGTAAGTTTTCCTAGAGCAAGCGTTTCCTTGACACTAAGCTTCTCCGAGATTAGCGCCCGTTGGTTGCCCTGAATCTTTTTTCGAGCAGCTTTCAATTCTTTTAATGCGCCGTTCGTGTTTTTGACGACATTTTCAAGGGGGGCGTTAAACGCAATTGAGTTTTCGGCGAACGTTATGCTCCTTGACAATTCGTATGCGGCGTCACTCATACCGTTCATAAGGAACGATGTGTAAGTCGGCTGCTTCTTCGGCTGCTGCGGTTTTGCCTTCGCAGCCTGTGCCTGTGGTGCTTGTGCTGCTTTAGGTTTAGCGGTATCCGCAACGGCAGTACCTGCCATGGCTCCTACCAGGGTTAAACTGAGAAATAGTCCGAATTTTTTCATAGTGTAAGACAAGTGTGCACATGTCATACCTTGCTGTTAAGTGTCTGAAAACAAGGAGTAATTCGGGATTTGAAAGAGGAAAAAGAAGCGGCCCCTGGGGTGGCCGTCCTATGAAAATCGAACAGTAGTTTGCCCCATTAACGAGTAACAAAGGGCCCGCGACGCGAAGGCGAAGCGGGCCGACCTCGTAGAATGTAAGAGGACCTATTTGCGGCCCTTGACCGGAGACTTAGACCGAGTCATTCGCTTAAGACTTTTTACTTTTGCTGCCGTCCTGCTCTGCACAGTCGAGGCGGAGGGGGCTTTTGTCTGCTTGCCTTTGGTCGTTTTCGACAGGCGATTGAGCTTGGTTGAGAACGGGCTTTTTGACGTTTTTCTTTTGTCTGTTGCCTTTTCAGCCTTGGGGCGACCGATATTATCAATGACATTTAAAGTATTGCGGATGACCGTGGGCTGCCCTTTGGGAGTCGAATATTCTTGGGCAATAAACGGAGAAGCTGCAATTAGAGCAACAGCGAAAGCTTTGGCGGTGAATTTTAGATTAAACCGGTCGTTGGCTGGACCGTCGAGGGTGTTTCCTCGAACTCTCTTACCGGAACTTCTACGTTTGACAGTCCGGTTGCTTTCGTTGTTGGCTCTAGGGGCCGCCTTCGCTGCCTTGGGTGGCTGGGTGGCTTTCGGCGTCTCCCTAGTTTCTGAACTTGAAGAAGAGGTTACGATTTTGAGAACTATGTCGCCGCCGGCCGCCCAAGCCGTGTCGGCCGCCCTAACCATAGCCGCCGCCCTCGCTCTTATAATTGCGTTTTCTGAGGTCGGATTTTCGTCCTCCATTTGATAATTTACCCTAAAAAACCTCTGCCGGTTCAGGGACTCTGGGGATTCGTAAGGATGTGAGGGATCATCGGCATAGCGTTGCAATTCCACCTTTTCGTAGAAATTCTCAATGCCATACACGGTATCTACCGGTCTTTGTTCTTGGTTTCCTGACTCTGGATCGGCGTAGGCACTGCCGGCCAGCGCCGTGGCGAGAATTACACTAACGAATAGGCTGGCTTTGCTCATGCCTCTCTGTGTTTGCAACTGCCGTTCCTTGCTCATCGAATCCGGTGTTTCATTCGAAAACAGTTGGTTACCTGGGGCAAACGCGGCCGCGAGCATTGGCAATCATACGAAAATCAAAAAGGTGGCATACAAAAGAAAAGCCCGCGACGCGAAGGCGAAGCGGGCCGATTGGCAATCTTAAGAGTCGATCTATTTACGGCTTTTGCCCTTGGAGCGCCCGAGCTTAAAGCTTTTCACTTTCGCTGCTGTTCGGCTCTTTACTGTCGAACGCGCAGGGGCTTTCTGATTCGCGCTCTTGGGAGACAGTTTATTCAGCTTGGTTGACAAGGCAGGCTTACCAGACTTCGCTGGTGCTTTTTGGGCCTTAGTACGACCGATGTTGTCTATGTATTTTACTGCATTGCGAAACATTGTAGGCTTTCCCTGGGGCGTATTGTACTCCTGAATAGCAAACGGTGTTGCTGCCGCCAACAGTAGAGCTGTAGTGACTAGCGCCGTACGGGCAATTCGCGAGTTTTTCTTGTTCCTAACGACGGGCCCGGCCGCGACGGCTGCAGCAGCGACTTCGGCGGCGGGCGCTTTAAGGTTACCGAGTTCAAGAATGCCGGGTTCGGCCGCGACGGCTTCAGCAGCGCCCTCCGTTACATCTTGACTTACTTGTGATGCTTCTGCGCTGTCGCTCGCATCTGTGGTGTCGGCGAAGGCATTAGTGGATAATGCCGCTGTGAGAATTAGGCTAAGGAATAGGCTGGATTTGCTCATTTGCCCCTGGTGGTGCAACTGTCGTACCTCTTAGTGTTCCGTTCAAAAACAGCATGTTATCGACTCTAAACGTGTTCATGTGCTGTCGGGCGCGTACGAAAATCGAAAGTAGCCGACTAGACTAGTAGTCCTTCATGGCCCGGTCGATTTCGCGTTTGGCCTCTCGGTCTTTCTTGGTATTGCGCTTTTCAAACTCGCGTTTACCCTTGCCCACGCCGAACTCGACCTTCACTTTGCCATTCTTCATATACATGGATAGGGGCACCATGGAGAAGCCTCGCTGGGACACCTTGATGTCGAGTTTTTTAATTTCCGCTCTGTGGAGAAGTAGTTTTCGTTTTCGCCTGGGCTCGTGATTGAACTGATTTGCCCACGGGTAGGGTTGGATTTGAGCATTGATAAGCCATGCTTCGCTTTGACGTATTTCTACATAGGAATCGACTAGATTGGCATTTTGATCCCGGAGGCTTTTTACCTCCGATCCGACCAACGAAATCCCGGCTTCGTATTTTTCCGAAATGGCGAAGTCGTGGTGGGCTTTTTTATTGCGCACGAGCATTCGGATACCGTTTGTGTCGGGGGCTTTGCCCTTCGTGGCTTTCTTTTTCTTGCTCTGGCCCAAGGAAACCAGACCATAGCGCCGAGCGCTTGGTTCGTCTATCTAGGCCTCCACTCGTGCGATGCAGAAGCCCGTTATTTCCGCTGCCCCGGCTTCCAATAGTGTGGCGGCAGCCGCTCTCATCGTAGCAGTCGTTGAAACGACGTCATCTACGATGAGTATCCGTTTTCCAGACAGCTTGGGTTTTGCGGCCCGAGGAATATGGAACGCTTTTTCCAGGTTTGTGAACCGGGTTGCACCGCCGAGTTTAGATTGAGCTTTTTGCCAACCTCGCCTCTTGAGAAATGACCCGGTTACAATTGGAAGGCCTGTGGCCAATTGCCTAAGTAACTCTTGGCTTTGATTAAACCCTCGCACCGCCATTCTAAAAGCATGCAAGGGCACTGGCACCGCGATGTCTATTCCTTCGGAGGCGCGACGAAATGAACTGCGCGCCACTTCTGCAAGGCTGCGCGCGATATACGCCTGTTTTTGAAATTTGAACTTCCTAATGGCGATTGCGATTTCTCCTCCGTACAAGTAGGGGGCGGTGATGGCGTGAAATGGGGGCGTGCTTCGTCGGCAACGAATGCACAAGCCGATGGAATTTGGTTCCGCGCAGCGAATGCACCCGGAATCAAACTCCACGAGGGAGACAGAGCATAGCTGACAGAAACCAGGTTTTGGGATGCGCTTCTCACAGGTAGCGCACTGTTCCGGGAAAACAACCTCAAGCAAGCTTTCGAGCACATGTTGTTCTCGCCTTCGAAGAGGAGAAGTTGCCTGAAAAACTGTTTAACGATGGTACGGGTGGCCAGACAAAATCGTGAACGCTCTGTAAACTTGTTCTATTGCGAGAACTCGGGCGAGGCGGTGGGGCACGGTCATCTTGCCGAAAGCTAGGGTTTGATCAAAAGAGCTCCGTAGTTCGTCGCTATGTCCGTCGGGGCCGCCAATAGCAAAAACAAGCTGCTTGGCCTGTTCCTGCGCTCTTCGTAGGGTTTCCTGGGCAAACTCTTTACTGGAGACGTTGGCACCGCGCTCATCAAAGCCAACCACCATCGCGTCTTTGGGGATTGCGTTTATCAGCGACTTTTCATCTTTGCATTCCGTTACCTTGAAGTCGCAAAACGCTTTCAGTCGCTTAAGGTATTCGGCTTCGGCATTGCGGAAATCTTGTTCTTTCTGCTTGTGCAGATTGCGCCCGATAACAAGCAGGTGAATTTTCACAGGCTTCGTTTACGAGTCGTTGTTACTGCTGAAACTGCTGCCGTAGCTATCTTCCACATCGATACGCGCGTCGTCAGGAACGTCAATTTTGACTTTCTCCGCATCTATCCAGAGACCTTCAAGGTCGTATCGCTCGCGCGCCGGGTGAACAAAAACGTGCACGACAATGTCGGCATAGTCGAGCAAAGCCCATTGCCCAGAAGAAACGCCTTCTGTCCCCATTGGCATGCGGCCGTGTTTCTTAAGCTCTAGTTTTACGGTTTCTGCGATGGCATCGACTTGCCTGTCGGATTTTCCGCTGAGGAGAAGAATGTACTCGGTATACGAACAGAGCTTGCCAACATCTAGAAGAACCGGTTCAAGAGCCTTCTTTTCCAGTGCGGCATCCAAAGCCCAGAGTGCGCTTTGCAGGCTTTCCTGTTTGCGCTCTTCCGCGGTCTTTTTTTTCGCGTTATTGCTCAGTGGTTCGGTTTTTGTTTGAGTACTCGTCACGTGCCTCGTTTGTTGTTTGTTTGCTGTTGGTTGTCAGAAAAGAACGGTAAGCGGGTCATACCCTTACTTGCCCCGTTCCGCGAACGACAAATTTTGTGGTGGTGAGCCCAAGAACCCCCATAGGCCCGTAAGCATGCATACGCGTGGTGGAAATCCCCATTTCTGCGCCAAGGCCCAACTGACCACCGTCGGCAAAGCGGGTCGATGCGTTCACCAGTACCGTGGATGATCCCACCTCTCGGAGAAATTGGTTCGCGACCTCCTGGTCCTCTGTGACAATCGCCTCAGTATGATTAGAACCATAGCATTCGATGTGGGCTACCGCCTCATCCAGATCGGCCACTACTGCAACCGAAATGATTTTTGCTAAGAATTCCGAGCCCCAATCAGCTTCGATCGCAGGTGTGACAAGGTCGGCCCCAAGAGCACAAACTCTCTCGTCACCGCGAATTTCTACGCCAATTTGTGCAAACCGACTTGCCAAAGCGGGGACAAATTCCGGAGCAATTGCCTCGTCGACAAGGATCGTTTCGGCCGCGTTGCAAACTCCTGGGCGCTGAGCCTTTGCGTTCTCGCAAATTCGAAGAGCCATCTCTTGTTTGGCTGCAGTGTGGACATAGACGTGACAAACGCCTTTGTAGTGTTTGAGAACTGGGATACGGGAATGCTCGCTAACGTATCGTATGAGTCCTTCACCACCGCGGGGTATCACGAGATCAATTTCTTCTTCGCGCTGTAAGATTGCCCCCATCAAAGCGCGGTCAGTTTCTTGGACCAGTTGCACGCAATTCTCTGGAAGTCCAGTCTTGCTGATGGCTTCACGAATAGCTTCCGCAAGGGCGCGGTTTGAATGTATGGCTTCTTTTCCGCCGCGTAAGATGACCGCATTGCCCGACCGAATACAAAGGGCCGCTGCATCCGCGGTTACATTGGGTCGGCTTTCGTAGATCATGCAGATGACACCTAACGGAATTCGCATGCGCGTGACACGAATGCCGGAAGGTTGCGTAGAGGGGTCTTCCTCTAAACCAATTGGATCTTTCGAGGTAGCAATTGATTCAATGGAGGCGGCGATATCCTCGAGGCGCGCCTCTGAGAGTGTGAGCCTGTCTAGCATGGCGTCGGAAAGACCCTTCTTTTCGGCCTCTTCGAGATCCTTCAGGTTAGCGCGCAAAATGGTTGCCCGTTGCGAACGAATATTTTTCGCCATGTTTTCGAGGCACAGACTACGTTCTTTGCTTTCGCTCTTGGCTAGTTGCCTTGAAGCCGTTCGTGCTGCTTCAGACAGTTTTTCGGCTTGGTCATCGAACTTGTTACTGGGCATAAGAGTCCTAAATAAGCGCTAGATCGTCTCTGTGAATCACCGCATCGAGGTACTTGTAACCCAGGATGCTTTCAATCTCGCTGGTTTGGTGTCCAGCTATTTTCTCTATATCTGCGGATGAATATCCCGCTAGGCCGCGGGCAATTTCTGTGTCGTTTGAATCCCTCAAGCCGACGATGTCGCCAAGACCAAAACTGCCTTTCACTTTTTTGATGCCGGCGGGGAGCAAGCTACTTCCCTTGCTCCGAACAGCTCGCAAGGCGCCGTCATCGATCGACAAATAACCTAGGGGTTTTGTTCCGTAGGCTAGCCAATGCTTCTTACTTGAGAGCGGCCCCTCTCTAGGAAGAAATACAGTTCCTATATCGTTGCCGCTTAGCGCCTTTTGGATAGGTGAGTTTTCGCGGCCGGAGAACACAACGGTAGGGACACCGGCTTTGGTCGCGATCCGAGCCGCTTGTACTTTTGATAGCATCCCACCAGTCCCAACTCCTTCCGCTTTTGTATGACCCGCGAAAGGTAGCGCTTCGGTTTCAAAATCTACGACTTTGGGGATTCGCTTTCCTCCTTGTTCTGGAGGTGCATCGTGTAGTCCGTCAACATCGGTCAGTATAAGAAGCGCGTCGGCCGAAACTACATTGCAGAGTAGTGCTGCTAACAGATCGTTGTCTCCAAACGTGATTTCTTCAACACCCACCGAGTCGTTCTCGTTGACTATGGGAACAGCGTCAAAACTCAGAAGTGCCCGAAGCGCTCTTCTTGCGGAAAGAAATCTCTTTCTTGAGGAAAGGTCGTCGTGAGTGAGGAGAAACTGCCCAATCACCATACCGTGTTTGGAGAACGCCGTTTCCCATTGTTGAACCAGAATATTCTGCCCAACCGATGCAGTGGCTTGAAGTTGAGGGAGTTCCTTTGGCCGCTCGGGAAACGAGAGCTTTTCGCGACCCAAAGCGATTGCCCCGGAGCTTACGATAATTACCTCTATTCCCTTGTTTTGAAGAGTAGCAACATCGTCAGAGATTGCAGACATCAGCTTGTCCGCGCCCTCGGCTACGAGTTGAGAACCGATTTTTACAACAACGCGTTTACAACCCCTTAAAAGATCTCGCTCAGAGGTGGTCATGCGTGGTCGCGGTTTTTCTGGTCTTCGCGGTCGTTCCACACAGTTTCAAATCTATCGACCAAAGCGTGCAGGTATGGGTTGGAAGGAACTGCTAGCTCGAACTCGGCAGCGCTGACTGCTCGGGAGAGAAAACTCTTCTTTTTCCCCAATTCCCTATCGACGACATCGGCTACTTCTTCCACAGCTTCCACTTCATCGCCACGTTTAAGTAGTTTGCGAACAGATCCTCCAGTCACCCAATTGGCTAGTTCCAAAGGCGTACGGACTGAGACCTTTGCAGCGCGAAGAAGCGCGCGACGAAAAAGCCGTCTGTTCAACCCACCGGGGGTGGTCTTGATTGCGTGATCGATGAGCTTGCGCAACTCAGTGCCAGACTCTTCTGTGAGTCCTCCTCCAACGTGCAGGCGAGCGCAGTAATGGTCGAAGAGTAAGGAAACCAAAAAATTGCGACTGGTGGCATTTAGGCGCCGAACAGTGAGCACGCCAATCAGCACACGCCGCCAAGACCGGGATAGGAGGCGCAGAATAAAACGTCCTCCAGCAATTTCCGCCCATTCGGGTGGCCGGTTGGCTCCATCAGCAATGGTGTTTACCGCTTTGCTTTCAATGTCTACGTTTCGCGCTTCTGCTAACCGGCGAATCGTATTTCTCTTTATGGCAGCAGTTATCCATTCCTCTACAATGGGGATGGGAAGCGAGCCTGCGACACCGGCAGCGATGGCGCGGCCTAAGATCAATCTTCTGTGCTGAGCAAGGTGATCACGGTTTTTCGTAATTGCACTGGTCAATTTGTCGGCCCGCTTTTCTGAGAGCTCGGCTTTTTTGGCTTGCTCAGTTCGTCCAACCGTTCTTGGCGGCGTTCTATTTGACTTGATTCCAACTCTGAAGACACGGCCTTTGCATCGTTGGGAACAGTGAGCGTTTTCACTGCATCAATGCCTTCGATCTTGTGATTGTAGCGGATATCCATGGTGAGGTCTCGTCCGCCTCGGTTGAATGTCGCCTGCCCAGAAAACTCCACTGCGAGGGGAACGCCGCTAGCCTTGTCAATGTGCACTGTTCCTTCTGCCTTCGTAACAGATACAGTATTGCGCCAGTTCTTGTTCGGGCTTGAGTACTTTCGGGTAGGTTGGTCGGATGGGGTCGGCGTTTTGGTTATCTCAAGAATGATGGAAGACCTCTCGGCGGTGGTCTCGTCACCTTTTGCGCTGAATTCAACATCCCCAGCGAATATTTCAAAGTACCCAGCGAGGTCGCTGAAAATTTGCTCACGAATGTCGATTGGCTCTTGTTTCGAGTTTGGCAACCGCTTGTGGTACTTGCCGACACCGGGACGTAAATAGAGATTGCCATCGACGTAGTGAGCGTCTCGGCCATACCCATGTTCGTTTGAGACTTTCGCGTAAAATTGCCCTTTTGAGTCAATCGTTAGCAGAGCTTTGCTGTTCACCGCTTCTAGGGGCACACCACTAGCGTGAACCGATACGGAAGACGTTCCTTTAAACCGGTGCCCGCCGATGTGCTTGAAAACCATTTGGTGGGAAGAGTTCAGGCTGCGTACGATCTCTTCTGGGTTTCCTTCCCGTATGGACTGCGTGTTTGGCTGACCTGATTGGTTTGCATCAGCTGCCTGCGATTTGGTGGCTGGTGTTTCTTTCGGAGCCTTGTCTGGCCCGCAAGAGCTACAAAGGAGCGTCAGGGCGGCCATTGCTCGGAGAAACGTCAAGGAGCTGTGCATCCTTCCCGTTCTATCTCCCTCGACGGGAAGTGGTCAACCGCGGTACGCTTGGCATGCATGCCGGCTGCTGAACTCTGGGCAATGTTCGAGGCCAACCCGGTCATATTCGGGGGTGTCTTCGTTCTTGGAACTTTATTCGGAAGTTTCGCGAATGTTTGCATCTATCGTTGGCCGCCGTCGGAACAGTTCCCAAAGGGCCGTTCCGTGGTTCATCCCGGTTCCCACTGCTTCGATTGCGGTGCCTCCGTTCGTTGGTACGACAATATTCCCATTTTGAGCTATTTGTGGCTGCGCGGGAGCTGCCGGGACTGCTCAGCGGAATTTTCACCCAGGTATCTTCTGGTCGAGATCGCGACGGGAATGCTTTTTGTTGCGGTTTACATTCTTGCAGTGCTCTTTGGGGCGGAACCGGATCCTATGGTTCGCCTCCTCCATTTTGCTATTTATGCCGCGTTTGTGTTCGTTCTAGTGGTGGTCACTTTTATCGATCTTGACCACAAGTTGATACTCGACAAGCTAACGTATCCTAGCATCCCAATTTTTTACGGCCTTGGATTATTACTGCCGGACCGAGACTACTTGCGTGGAATCATCGGTATGGTCGTTGGCTATGGCGTGATTCGATTGATCTCCGATGGCTATTACATGCTTACCAAGCGCGAGGGACTTGGGTACGGTGATGGGAAACTCCTCGCGATCGTGGGTGCCTTCCTCGGTTGGCAAGCGGTGGTTTGCTCACTTTTTCTGGGGTCTTTTTTGGGAACGTTCATTTGTGTACCTCTACTGCTATGGCAGGGGAGAAAGGCAAAAGCCGGTACGAATGCTAATGAAGACACAGACGAGCCTCTAAGGCACCTCGAAGTTCCTTTTGGCCCTTTCTTAGCCGGTGGAGCTTTTATCTACCTATACATACAACCATGGGTCGATGCTTACCTTTTGAATCAATGGGAGTGAGTTAATCAACTCATCGTTGTGTGCGTATAGTCGGGCAACGTGGGTGAAGCAAGCAGTCCGTCTTGAACGTGGTTAGGTCCGGTTGGTACCATTCCTCCTGCGGGTGACCGAAGAGATTGTAATAGGCATCGATTTGGGGACGACGAATTGCGTCGTTGCTGCTCTGCGTGGCAAACGAGTCGAACTGGTTCCCAATGAACTTGGAAACCACCTGCATCCTGCAGTGGTTTACTTTCAGGAAGACGGGCAGGCCGTCGCCGGACAGCGAGCAAACCTCTTTCGCTACGTTGATCCTCAAAATGCGATTTTTTCCATGAACCGGCTTGTCGGCCGAACGGCCAATACCCCTGAGCTGAGCTCCACGATAGAAAGCCTGCCGTTTCTTGTGGAAGCAGGAGGTGATCAGCCTCTCGTTGAAGTTCGCGGCATTCATTACACCATGCCAATGGTTGTAAGTTTGCTGATTAAACACCTCGTTCTCTCCGCGGAGCGCCACTTTTCAGCTCCGGTAAAAAAAGCCGTTGTCACGGTGCCAGCAAACTTCTCTGACAAGCAACGCAGAGGGATACTAAAAGCGGGAGAACTAGCGGGGGTCGAGATTCTGCGGCTTCTAAACGCTCCCTCAGCAGCTGCCTTGGCGTATGGCTTTGGTAAGTCGCTTGAGTCTAATATTGCAATTTTTGATATGGGCGGCGGTTCGTTCGATACAACGGTCTTACACATCAGAGATAAGGTGTTCGAAGTTCTGGCAACGAACGGTGACTCTTTCCTCGGAGGAGATGACTTTGATGCTGCGTTGATGGACATCTTGACCGAACAGTTGTCCACGCAAACAGATACGAAACTGGGCAAGGGGTCTCTGGGGCGCGCCAGACTAGCGGGCGTCTGTGGTGCGATTAAACGTCAATTAAGTAGGCGCGGGAATGCAAGCGGCACCATCGATGATTTTCACGGTACAGAGTCTGGGAAAAGCCTTCGTTTCGATGTGTCTCGCGAGCTTTTCGAACGCAAAATTGAGGGCCTGGTCGAACGGAGCATCAGCCTTTGTGAAATTGCTCTCGATTGCTCCGGTGTAGCGAATAGTTTTTCCGATGTTGTTTTGGTCGGTGGGAGTACTAGGACCCCCTTAATTCGAAAGAGAATTCGCGAACGACTTGGTTTCGAGCCGGCATCGGGGCTGAATCCTGATGAAGCCGTGGCATACGGGGCTGCGATCTATGCGGAGGAACTAGCTCGGGATAAAAAGGACTTCAGTAGTTATCGCTCTCTTTTATTGGAGGTTGCTCCTAGAAGCCTTGGAGCATTTACGGCTGCAGGTGCCACGAAAATCATAATTAAGAAAAACACCCCAATTCCAGCGGTTCGAACCGAACGCTTTCCTGTCGACGGGGTTACGAAGGAAGCGCGCACTATCGGGCTATCTCAAGGAGATGCGAATTCTTTCAAGGGGATAGAAAAAATTGGTTCGATTGTTCTTGGGAAGATGGACGAGAGCGAAAATACGGTCGATGTAACATTCACCGTGGGCGTAAATGGGACTATTGAGGTTACCGCTGATGACACGAAGTCGGCTGACATCTCTGTGGTGATGGTCGGTATATCCAATAGCTCGGGCGAGAATGGAAGGGCGCGAAATTGAGTGAAACACAAGCTCTAGCCTCTTTTGTCGAGCGAATTTATCAAGCTCGCGATGAAATAGGTTTTTACGCCGTGCTCGAAATCGAAAGCGATGCAAGCGTCGACGAGATCAAGACGAGCTATCTCAAACTCGCTAGTAAGCTCCATCCCGATGCCCATGGCGCGTCGATTTCCGAGGATTATCGAAGTCGTTTGGCTGCGGTTTTCTCACTTGTTGTAGAAGCCCGGTGCACCTTGAGCGATCCAATCCGTCGCGCCCAATATGACAAACAAATAGGTGATTAAGCTTCGCCTTCGAAGATGCTTCTGTACAGATTTGTAGGATAAGTATACAGAACTCATAGAACATTTTGGGGCAAGATGCCGCGGTCTCGTTACATGACTGTAACCATCTGGCGCAGTTGAACTTGCATTGAGCGCAATGTGGGTCTTTTAGGTGTGCCTAATTATCGCAGTTAACCTTCTGTCTTTGCTCAACACTACCTCGACTCCTAAAAACCGAACACCAATCATGAATTTCTGGCACCCGATGTGAAAGGGATAGGGGTAGGGGTCGTGAAGGTTAAAGGGGGGGGAGCTTTGAAGCGTTTTCTTATTGTTGCCGTTTTGGGTTTGTGGGGGTGCGAACAATCAACTCCGGATATACTTCCGGTTGATTCTAAGGACCGCTCGCCAGGTGTGCGTATTGGTGATGTGGTTGCGCGGGACATTGTTTCACCGGTTGTTGCACCGAACTCTACTGTACAGATAGAGGTGGTCGAGACCGACGCGACCTTTCTAAAAATTCACTTTTCATCTTTGCGCCTTCGGGACGGCGACACGATTACTGTCCTGGATGCAGATGGACGAGAGGAGTGGCAACACGACTCGAACGCGGATGATATTTGGGCCACAAGTGTCACGGGTGATCGGGCAGTGATCAAATTGTCTACCGGCAAAGAGCGCGGGACACGTGGTTTCGTCGTCGAAGAAGTTGGTATTGGTAATGTTGATCTAACAGCTTTGGAAGTCCCTTTGGACGATGACGATGGGCTAGGTGTATTGACTCAAGAATCTGTGTGTGGTTCTGACGACAAAAGACCAGCGGCATGTTTGAGCGACAGCGGGAACTCTCTTTATGATCCAAACAAAGCCGACGTAGCCCGAGCAGTAGGGCGCATGGTTTTCTCTACCGGCGGCGGGATGTCTCTCTGTACCGGTACTCTTGTTTCGTCATCCGGCCACTTTTTGACTAACAACCACTGTATTGATACGCAGACTGGCGCCAATAGCTTGGAAGTTCAGTTTAATTACCAGAGGGCAAGTTGCTCCGGCTCGGCAAGCGCAAGTCCTACCAAGGTAAGCGGAAGCCAACTCGTCAAGACTTCGCAGCCGCTTGATTACTCGCTATTGCTTTTAGATCAAAACGTGACGGCTCAATTTGGCTGGGTCCCGGTTTCACCTGTGGACGTGCAAGTTGGCGATCCGATTTATATCGTCCAACATCCAGGTGGAAGACCAAAAGAGGTTGCCAATTTTGACTCGCAGACGCAGGGGCAGTGCACCGTTCGAGAGGTGAACGACAGCATTCCTGGGTACGCTGCGAACGCAAATATGGGTTACACCTGCGATACGGAAGGTGGTTCCTCGGGATCTCCTGTGTTCTCGGCGGAAACGCACACTATTGTCGCGGTTCATCACCTAGGTGGTTGCAACAATGCCGGAACCTATATGAGGGACATCTATCCTGAGATATCTCAGTACGTCCAAATAGGTAACGGCGATGGTGACGGTGACGGCGATGGTGACGGCGACGGTGACGGCGACGGTGACGGCGACGGTGACGGTGACGGCGATGGTGATGGTGATGGCGATATCGGTTTACTCACTAGCGGGCAAAGCGTTTCCTCGTTAAGTGGCTCTTCTGGTACCTGGCGGATGTACCGAATGGTTGTCCCAAAAGGTACTTCTGAGCTCGTCGTATCGATATCCGGTGGAGCAGGGGATGCGGACCTGTATGTCCGTCGAGGAGAGGTGCCAACCAGAACACAATATGACCACCGTCCTTATCGCGGCGGCAACAACGAGACGGTTACAGTGTCGGCACCGGTTTCAGGCGACTGGTATATAGGGGTTCGAGGCTTCGCGTCTTTCTCTGGTGTAACTCTCCAAGCAGCTGTCGAAACGGGCGGTGGAAATGGAAACGTCGGAGACGTACTTTCCAATGGCGTGGTTCGAAGAATCTCGGGCGCGAAAGACTCAGAGCGTTTCTTTCGGATTCAAGTCCCGGCTGGTTCAAATCGGCTAACTCTCAATATGTCTGCGGGCACAGGTGATGCTGACCTCTACGTAAAAAAGGGGAGTGCCCCTACAACGAGTAGTTGGGACCACCGTCCATACCGTGTAGGAAACAACGAAACGGTGATAGAAAATTCACCAGCGCCTGGTGTTTGGTACGTCATGGTGCGCGGTTGGTCGAGCTTTAGCGATGTGTCGCTAGCAGCCACGTTTTAGATTTGTGTCATACGTAGTCGTTGGGGGCTGGGGGGCCCCCAGCGACATTTTTTTGCCCGGTTAGGTCGTCGCCGCGGCGAGTTCACTCTCGAGAACTTTTTGGATTTTGGCCAGCTCAGACCGGGTTGATGCTTCGCAGCGCATAACAACGGCCGGTTGTGTATTGGATGCGCGTAAAAGTCCCCAACCGTTTTCGAAGGATGCTCGCACGCCATCAACATCCACGACAGATTTCACATCGGGGTGTTTTTTCATGGCTTGGGTGATCCGTTCTATCGCAGCGAATTTCTTTTCATCGGGGCACTCAATGCGAATTTCAGGCGTATTGATGAGCTTGGGCAGACTTTCGTACAGCTCGTGAAGGGTTGTTTCACTGTGTGAGAGAATTTCGAGAAGCCGTGCGCCAGCATAGATGGCGTCGTCAAACCCTAGATACCTGTTTGCGAAGAAAATATGACCACTCATTTCGCCGCCAAGCTCCGCACCCACTTCCTTCATTTTTGCCTTGATTAGAGAATGACCAACCTTCCACATAAGCGGGCTGCCACCCGCTTTTTCGAGTTCATCGTAAAGGGCTTGGGAGCATTTCACTTCTGCGACGATTACGGAGCCAGGCTTTTCTTTGAGAATAGCCCTGCCAAAAAGAACCATTAGCTGGTCGCCCCAGAGAATATTTCCTTCGCCGTCAACGGCGCCGATTCGGTCGGCGTCTCCATCAAGTGCTATTCCTACCTCAGCTTTTTCTTTCCGGACTGCAGCAATCAGGTCTTGTAAGTTCGCTTCTACGGTTGGATCTGGATGATGGTTGGGAAACCGCCCGTCCATTTCACAGTAGAGAGGAACAACGTCGAAACCAAGGCTTTCATACAGCGCAATGGCTGCAGGACCGCCTGCACCATTTCCGGCATCAACCACCACCTTCGGCCTTCTCTTGCCGAAGTGTAGAGTCGACGTGGCGTGCTTCAGGTAAGCAGGAACGATGTCGTCCTTCCTAATTGTTCCGGGCGTCTGCGAGGTTGAAAAGTCGTCTTCTGCGACACGCTTGCCCATAGCGCGAATATCGCGTCCATGAAGGGCGCTTTTTCCGGCGAGCAACTTGAAGCCATTGTCTGGAGCAGGGTTGTGACTACCGGTAATGATCACAGCGCCAGCCAAGTCCCAGTGAAAAGGCGCAAAATAGAGGATGGGTGTTGGAACCATCCCAATATCAATCACGTTGCGTCCGCTCTCAATGAGGCCTTTGTGAAACGCGTCGCGAAGGCGTTCGGCAGTCAATCGACAATCGTGTCCAACAGCAATGTCCCCGGATAGACCTCTTGCGTCCAAAACCTCGGCGAATGCCCTACCGATATTCGTAACTACCTCATCGGTGAGATCTCGCTCTGCCTGCCCGCGTATGTCGTATTCTCGGAAAATGCTCTGGTTAACTTTTAGACTGGTCATCGGAATTGCTCCATGGAAGAGGCCTTGAGTTTATTTACGACTTCTCGAACAGATTGGGCTTTATCTTTGCGCGCGACGAGCGTTGCGTTCTTAGTTTGAACGATAACCAAGTCCTCGACTCCGAGTGTAACGACTAAATGGTCTTTTTCTCCAAAGACAATGTTTGATTTTGAATCGACAGGAAGGTGCAGGCCGATGGAGTGGTTTCCGAATTCGTCGGCCGGATGGATGTCTCCGATCGCGCCCCACGTGCCGACGTCATTCCAACCGAAATCTCCGGTAACACATCGGGTCTTCTTTTCTTTTTCGAGAACACCAAAGTCAACTGAAACCGATTGAAGGTCTGGGTAAATTTGTTCAGTGAGAGAATTTGCCGCAAACTCGCCATCACTTTCCAGGCTGCTGGCTATGCGATCCAAGGCGCTACCCGTCTTGGGTAAATGATGTTTTATTTTTTTCAGGAAAATGTTGGCCTTCGCAAAGAAAATGCCAGCGTTCCACGCGAAGTTACCGCTAGCTAGATACTCTTCCGCTTTTTCTTTGTTCGGTTTTTCAACGAAACGTTTGACCTCTCGTACCCCCAAAGGGAGTTCTGCGCCCAATTCCAAATAGCCGTAGCCTGTCTCTGCTCGTGTTGGGGTGATGGCTATGGCGACAATTTCCTCAGAGACTCTTGCGGCCTCGAATGCAGTCTTCGCAATGGCCATGAATTTCTCGGGGTAGACAACAGTGTGGTCAGAAGGCATGACGCCAATGACAGCATTTGGATCAGTTGCACGTATGTGAGTTGCTGCCAGGCCAATTGCCGCGCAAGTATTGCGACCTACCGGTTCAGAAATAAGTTGCTTGTCTGGGAGTGAGGGAAGTGTCTTTTTGACTTGGTCGCTCTGCTCTCGCGCAGTCACGACCCAAACATTGCTGTCAACGAGCCCGCCGAGTCGTTCTGCCGTTTCGGCAAGGAGTGGTTTGCCGGAGCGCCCAAGGGAGAGAAACTGTTTGGGCTTCCGCTTAGTGCTTGCGGGCCAAAGCCGTGTACCGCCGCCGCCAGCAAGAATGACCACGTGGTCCATTGACCAATCCTCTACAGGACAGAGTCGAAACGCAAGAGCTGTGACAACGGAGGACGCCTATAGTGGCTCTCCGGATGGTTTCTCCAGAAAATTAAGGGATAATCTCGCCTTCAGGCGGTATGGAAGCTGGGAGTTCAAATGAACCTTTTACTGCTGTAAACCCCAGACCTATGCTCACGGAGTCAACTACGCCGTCTGGATTGGGCCGCCCGTCGGCGGTGAGATTGCCTTCAGCATCGAGAATATCAATGTCCGGGGAAAGAGCTGTACCGACAACTGGGTGAGCCTTTAGGGCCGCTGCATCTACGGAGCAGCTTGGTCTTACTCCATCGACAGGCTCACGGAGAAAGTTGAGAGCTTGGAGCCCCTTGTTTCCAGCACCAACGCAACCGCAATCGGCGGCGGGATCACCCTCGGTGTTGCAACCTTCAGATTCGTTGATAATCTCGTTGATAAGAGCTGCTACTCCGGGAAGAACCAGTTGGTCCATTGAGTCTTGGGATATACCGCCGCTGAGAATTCCGTTGGTGACTCCATCTTCCGTCACATCCATGCGAATTCTCGCGGCCACTAGCGGTACGTTCAGGATGTTGTCAGTTCCAACATCGGAAAGGGCGAGTTGGAGGGTTGTGTTTCCTGGACCGCCGTTGAACTGGCCGTCGGTGAAAGAGCCCCGTTGCAGATCATCAGTGGGAGAATTTGGCGCTATGCCGAAATTCCCTGTTCCGTCTAAGTGTTGGCCGCAGGTGAGAAGGTCCGCTGGATCTGTACAAGGAATCGGGTCTGGGTCAGCACCGAGGAACACCCAAGCTCCGGCATTACCCGCATCCGTAAGGTTCTCAGAGCGGACATTCAGAAGGAAAATCACGCGCCCATCTTGGATAGATTCGCCAACTCGGTCGGCGACGTCGAGCCCAAAAAGGGTAGCTGCATTAAGTGCCCCGCCAACAGCATTTTTCTCATCAGAACCACTGTCTCCATTCGCGGGGCTGCGGCCGTCGCCATCAACATCGAGCATGAAGTCACTGATCTGGCTTCCATTGGGAAGAATGACATCACTAAGAACGAATTGCGTGTCTGTTCCTTCGACTGGGCTGAAAACTTCTTCGCTCTCGCCTCCACAAGAATTGAGAAATAGAAGACCAAAGATAGGAAGTAGAAAGTTTTTCTTTGCTGACAGCATTCGTAGACCTCTCCGTATGATGTAGCGAGACATCCTCGCTACTCCAAGATGACCACACTGCCGTAGCAGGATCAAGAAACGCTTACCCTATGGTGGGCGCATCGCCGGACAATCGGTGACGCGCCGCACCGTTTCTCGGATTTTAGCTTATTTACCTGCTGGTGCCGCAGGGGTGAAAAGACCGATGACCGCGCCGCTGGGGTCAGCAACCGTAGCGCCTCGACCAATATTTTCGAAGTCCGTTGGTTTCGCGACGACTTTAGCCCCTAACTTCTTTGCAAGTTTGAAAGAGTCATCAACACTCTTGACCCGGACAAAGGGAACCCAAATTCGCGACCGCTTGTTGTTTGGGGCCTTTTCAAGCCCCGCATAGGGAATATTGCCGTAGGCGAACATCGTGTAAGTGCCTTTGCCTACCGGCATGGATTGCCTTTTATAGCCGATAGCACCTTCATAGAATTTCGCGCTCTTTTCTTGTTCAGCCTTGCGAGCCCATAATTCCATCCAAGCAAATTCACCTTGCTTGGGTTCGGTCATGGGCGCGTCGCCGCGGAGAGACTTTACTGCTCCCCAAACAGTTCCCATCTTATCGGTTAGAAACGCAACTCGTCCCACACCGCTCATATCCTCTGGTCCAAAGTGGACTTTTCCGCCAGCTGCTTTGGCGTTGGCGGCAACGGTATCTACATCTGGCACTGAGATGTATCCCATCCATAGACCTTGTTTAACTTTGAGTTTTTTGTCGGCAACTGCGGTCATTCCAATTGGGATCTGACCGTTCATGATTGCAGTAAATTTTGTCCCTGCAATTTCCTGTTCAGAGTGTGTCCATCCAAATAACCCCTCATAGAAGGTTTTTGTTTTGGCTACCTGCTTTTCGGTTTTGGACCAGTGCTCAAACCACACGAAACGACCATGGGTGAAGGAGATCGCTGGCACTTCCGGCTTCTCGACTTCAGCAGCGGCAGTGGAGAGGTCCTCGGCAGCCGCATCAACGCTCTTTGGTAGCTCTGGCGCTGCCTCGGGTGGTGTTGGCTGTTCAATTTCTTGCTTAGAACCGCCACACGCGGACGCCGCGATGACACAGAAAATTAGGAATGGTTGGATTTTCATTTGGGGAGGAAAGGTGGGTTGACCCAAAGTGTCAAGCCCGAAGGATCTTCGGCCGCCAATGGGCTAAAATTACAGTTCAAGTATTCCGCGGTAGGCGGAACGGACTGCTCCAGTCCAATTCTTAAAGGCTCGCTGAAGTGCTGCTCCGTCCGGAAAACGAGCACGACGTGCGAGTTTGTCGAGCTCGGCAGGCGAGTCTGGAAGTTTGTGTACCGGTCTGTCGTGAACGACTCGCATCCGGTGTTCAAGAAGTCGCATGAAGTCGTAGGCTTCACCGAGCACGGCTGCGTCCTCTGCGCGGACTAAGCCGAGGGAGGAAGCCGCAGTCAAAATCCCTGTTGTACTAGTGGAGCGAACCTCGGGATGTTGGTGCCCATAAGCGAGAGCGATGTATTGCGCTGCAAATTCGATATCGATAAGGCCACCGCGGCCAACTTTCACATCGAGTCCGTGGACGCTCCCACCAAGTTCGGTCTCAATTCGCTCGCGCATAGCGTGTACGCCCGATGCTATTTCCGCTCTATCTGGATGACCGTGGGTGCCAGGTTTTTCGCCAAAGATGTAATTTTGCGCGGTACTTGCGACCTTCTCGCCGAGTTTCATTTCTCCGGCTACAGGGCGCAAACGAGTCAGGGCCATTCTCTCCCAGAGTTTGGCAGCCCCTTGGTGATACTTGGTCCATGCGCTCATACTTGAAACAAGAAGCCCCTGTGAGCCCGAAGGCCGCAAACGAGTATCTACCTCGTACAAACGACCTGTCCTGTGCAAGGTATGGAGAGCCCCCATGAGTCGCTGTGCCATTCTGGTCATGAGCGTAATATTCTCCATTGGTCTGGGGCCATCTACGCTTCCATCGGCGGAATAGACAAAAATTACATCTAGGTCTGAGGCGTAGCCGAGTTCTTTGCTGCCCAGTTTCCCCTGAGCCAAAACTGCCATTTTTACTTCTTCGCCGTTTTCGTCTCGGGCAACACCATATTTCTCGGTCAGCGTTTCTTTCACCTTGGCAAAAGCTTGTTGCAAACACACTTCCGCTACGTGTGACAGTTCCACAGAGACTTCCTTGGGCGACATTTCGTTGGCGATGTCCGCAAGACCTATTCGTAAAACTTCGGCGTTTTTGGCTTCTGCCAGCGACTCCCACCAGGCCTCGGCCTCTTCAGGACCAAAGTAACTAAGACGTCTGGCAAACGATTCCGCTAGTTCATTGCTGGGTATCTGCGACGGTAGTCGCCCAGCATGAACCAAGTTGTCGATTAGTTCAGGATTGTCGAGGAATTGTTTGGACAGGTAGTTTGATGTCCCAAACAGGGAGGAAACCAGGCGAAGAACGGCAGGCTTTTCCGCCATGAGTCGCCAGACGGCCGCCCATGATTTTCGGCGGCTGATAAGTTCGAGAAGATAGTACAGACCTTGGTCTGGGTCTGGTGAGGCAGCGATTTCCGCAAGCAGTTGGGGGGCAACCCGGTTCGCGCCCCGACTCCCGGCTCCAGAAAGAGGGGAACCTGCTAGTGCTTTCGCTGCCTTAAATTGGCCGTGTGCCCAGATGGGATCGTTAAAGCCGAGGTTGGCGAAAGCAGATATTTCTTCTTCAGCATCAAGATCACCATCGAGGATGAAAAGTACTTCGCTTGGGAGCGGTGGTTCGTCGTCATCTAGCGTGGCGAAAAGAGCAGCGACCGTATTCGTGTGGTGTTCGAGCTCGTCCCTAAACTGGATAGGGGTGTTTCCTGTTCGTTGGGCGAGTAAATCAAAAGCCTCGGGCTCGCTTGGCAATCGTTGCGTTTGCCTGCCACTTTCTAGCTGGAGAACGTGCTCAGTGTGACGAAGAAAGCGGTAGGCTTCTGCGAGTTCATGGCGCTCGTTCTCTGCAATAATGCCCGAAAAGAGGAGCTGATCTAGTGTTACTAAGGTCGACCGGGTTCGTAACGATGGTGTTTGCCCGGCGTGGATGAGCTGGTGAGCTTGTACAAAGAATTCAATTTCGCGTATTCCCCCTTCGCCATTTTTCAGATCAAAACCGGTCTCAATACTGTCTCGGTGGACGATCTCCGATTTAATTTTTCGATTTAGGGACTGAACATCTTGGACAATGGAAGGGGAGAGCGCGCGCGGATAAATGAACGGTTCCAAAGTCGCCATGACCTCGGCACCAAGTTCCATGCTGCCGGCGCAGGGACGAGCCTTTAACCAGGCCTGCCGTTCCCAAGGACGTCCCCAGCTCTCGTAGTAGCGCTCAAGAGATGGAAGTGAATTGGTTATTGCACCACGAGTGCCCTCGGGGCGCAGTCGAAGGTCGACTCGAAAGACGACATCTTCATCGGTCATCTCCCCCATGGAGTACGAGACTCTCTCCGCGAGTTTGGAGTAGAACTGATGTGCTCCCGGATCTGCTTCTTCGTCGGCATCGGAACGGTAGACGTAGATCACATCGACGTCGGAGCTGAAGTTGAGCTCCTCACCGCCATGTTTTCCCATTGCGATCACACAGAATTTATTTTGTTTCAGAGAACCATCCGCGTCGCGCCAATGAGGTGTTCCGTGTTCTCTATTTAAAATGGTCAAGTGGTAGTCAATTGACATCTGGAAGCAGAGGTCGGCAAGGCGGGCGAGCTCCCTTCCAACTTCCTCGGGGGTTCCGTATTCCAGTTCCCGTACGCCCGTGCGAACGAGTTCGTCTGCCCGAAATACTCGGAGGAACCGGAGAAGGTCATCTGGTGTACCTGTGACCGGTTGAACTTGTGACTCGAGTACATCTCTCGGTTTTTCGCGGCTTAGGTATGGATCTTTGGCGACTCTTGCCAGTCGTGTTGGGTCTCGAGCCAAGAGAGTGGCCAAATAGGGGGCTCGCTGGCAGGCTAGCCTTGCGATACTCCTGGCAGCTTCCGTATCTGGCAGCGAAATTGAGGCGGTCTCGCTCGCTGTGACAATTCGTTCCCATCTGCGGCCAGCATCCTCTGGATTTGGGGCCTGGTGGGTAATCCAGCTGGGTGGCTTGCCCATCTTTGGTAGTACAGCGCGAGGACAGCAGATCGTGCCAGAGCTTTCGGTGGGAAAACGAAAGAGCAAGGTTGACACGAATCCGAGTCCGCCTTACCAAGTGGGTTCGGCGAAGGGCCGTTCTTCGGGTAAATGCGCGATTTTTACGAGGTATTAGGAGTTTCGAAGCAGGCATCGGGCGCTGAGCTCAAGAAAGCCTATCGGGATCTTGCAAAAAAATATCACCCAGACCTAAACCCGAATGACGAGGCTGCTGCAGAAAAGTTCAAGGAAGCAGCAAGCGCCTACAAGGTGCTGTCCGATACCGATCAACGAGCGCGATATGATCGCTTTGGGCATGAGGGCCTCGGCGGTATGGGAGGTGGCGCACCGGGCTTTTCCGGGGTCGAAGACATCTTCTCCGCTTTTGGCGACATGTTTGGGGATTTTTTCAGTGGTTCCCGGCGGAGTCAGAATCGCGGACGGGACCTTCAGGTTGCACTCAATCTCACATTTGCCGAGGCTGTCCACGGCGCAGAAAAAAAACTCGATGTTACCAAGAAAGACGCTTGCGGGACCTGCGATGGCAGCGGAGCGAAAGAGGGTACCTCAGCAACTTCCTGCACGACTTGTAATGGTCGGGGGCAGGTCATGCACTCACAAGGTTTCTTTATGGTTCAAACGACCTGTCCAAGTTGCTCAGGACGGGGCCAAACGATCTCGGACCCATGTGAAGGGTGCAATGGTTCTGGACTAGAAACCAAAACAAGTCAGCTGTCGGTAAGCGTTCCTGCTGGCGTTGAGAATGGCCAGCAATTAAGACTTTCTGGGCGAGGGGAATCGAGTCGTGGCGGAACCCCTGGGCACCTCTATGTTCTTCTCCAGGTTGAGGAGGACCCCCGGTTTCTTCGCGAGGGCCCAAATGTGTTAACGGAACTTCCTATCTCCTATTTGATAGCAACTCTCGGAGGAGAGGTAGAAGTGCCTATACTCGACGACGATTGCGAGGGGACTGCGACGGTCACCGTCAAAGCTGGTACCCAACCCGGTGACGTAACGGTCCGGCGCGGCCAAGGGATCACCGATCTAGAATCGCGAGGACGCGGAAGAGGTGACCACGTGGTTCGTTTCAACGTGCAGATTCCCGAAAAAGTCAGTGGTCGAGAAAAAGAACTTCTTGAAGAACTCGCTGAACTCTCCGGAGAGGCGACCAAGCGCGGGCTCTTTTCGCGTTTCAAGAAATAGAGAGCTACTTGGGCTTCAATGTTTGGGAAATGACGGGGACCGTTCCGTCAGCCAGGAACGAATACGCAAAGTAGCTTGCTAACACGCGCTTTGAGTACCCTCGTGCCTCACCGAACGGGATGTCCTCTTGAAATTCATCCTGGGGCCAATCGCCGCGTTCGTTCAACCACTTTGAAACAGAACCTTCACCTGCATTGTATGCGGCGATAGCCAAGGCGGGGTGGTTCGAAAAACGTTTCATCAAGTGAGCCATATACCTGGAACCGATGGTGAGGTTTTTCGCCGGTTCTCTTAGTGTCTTGGAGTTGACTCGGATACCGGTACCTTTTGCATACTGCTTTGCTGTGGGAATCAGGAGCTGGGTCAAACCAATCGCATTCGCCCAGGATTCTAGATGGGGTTGGAAGCCACTTTCCTCACGCATGAATGCCGAGAGGAGTCCTGCAGGGATCCCGTTCTTGGTAGCCGACTTTTTAACTTCCGTACGAAAAGCTTCTGGGTACGCGGCTCGCCATGTTCCTCGGCTACCTGGGTGCGGCCAACTTCGCTTGAACTCGAGGGCGTGCCACCGGAGGATCCAATGGGAGTCCTTGAAGTTACCGGACTCGTAAAACATATGTGCGCTCGCACGCAGAATGTCAGCATGTTCTTTCTCAGTAACTTGTTTTCGATGCCGAGGGGGAGTGATGCGTCCGCGGGTAAATTGCCGTTTGGCTTCTTTCTTGAGCCCGAGCTTAGAAAACTCGATTCCGCGCTGAACGTTTTCGTCTGCGAGCATGGAATCAAGGTAAAGGGACGGCAACGCGTCGGATGTCCCCAAGGACGAAACCAGATGTCCGTATTGAATTGGGTTGGATTCCCTAATTCGGTTGAGTGCCAAAAGCGCATAGTAAGAAAGAGGGTAGG
>CAYPIX010000023.1:3790-40695 GCA_964410875.1 uncultured Kofleriaceae bacterium | reverse complement strand
GATCTTTCTCAAGGCGTACTAGGTAGTCTCGGAGCCCACGGCTTGGATCGAGACGCGGATTTTTTCCTCGCCCATAATCTAGTAGTAGGGCGTGCAAGTACAAGTTGTCGCGACTTGTGGGCTCCACTTTGGAAACTCGATAGAATCCAAACCGCTTTGGCGATTCATTGTTTGGTTTTACTTGCCAGGGCTCATCGAGTGAGCCGCCAGCGGCGGAAAGGTTATAACCATAGAGGTCACCATCTTGGAGTTGAAAACCTTTGGCGAACTTCTTGATTCCTGCCAATTTTGCCCAGGAGGGTGAGTTCACTCCGCAAAATTCCCAACCTGCGAGTTCGTCAAAGTCGGGTGTTTCGCCGTCTTGCAACAGCTTTTCGAGAGCCGGGTTGGGAAGCGAGTTTAGCTCTTCAAGAGTCATGGTCATAAAATGCCTTCTAGTTAGATAGGGAGTGAATGAGGAAGTGGGCGTTTCTGGTGGCCAAGGCCTGGATGGTCTCCACTGGGTTCACACCTATGGGAGAGGGGAACAGACTAGCATCGGCTATCATTAAATCCGCTGCCCCATGTACGCGCCCGAATTCATCGGTGACAGAACTTGAACGCTTTGCGCCCATTTGTGCTGTTCCCATTAAATGCACGGTAAGAAGTTCGGTCCGGTCAACGTCTAGGTGTTCAGGATTAAGGTTTTTTAGATCGTCGTATCCTTTAAGGGCGCTTAGGCCTGCAAAAGGTGTCTGTATTGAAGTCGCACCTGCATCAAAAAGAAGCTCGCAAAGAAGGCGGGCTCCTCGAGTGAGGCGGGCAAAGTCTGAGTCTGCTAACTGGTAAAAAGACTGCGGCTTTCGTTTTGGCCCTAACCGAACTCGCCCAGTAGAGCTGTCCTCACATAGTAAGCCAGCTATCAAAAGATGCGAGTAGTCGTTGAGATAGTCGCCTAACTCAGAACCATACATAGGAAGTGTCATCGCCATGACGGAGGGAGGAATATTTACTGCGGCGAAAACCAAACCCTCCTTTTGGAACTCTCTTACTTGGTACGCTTGATGTACCCCTTCCCACCCCCGAATGGGCTCATCGAATCGCGCGCTGACTTTGCAATTGGGATGTAGGCTCAAATTCCGACCGAGCATGCCGGAAGGGCTGCTAAAACCTGATCGCATCAGTAGGCCTGGTGTATGCACTGCCCCGCAAGCGACCACTGTTTGTCGGGCGTTAATTCGGATGGTAGCGCCCATTTCGTTTTTTTCGACGACTCTTGCTACGACTCCGGTGGCCCGCTTCCCCGAGAACTGAACGTATTCGGCTCGGAGGTCGGAATAGAGACGAGCCCCAAAGTGGAGGGCGCGAGGGATGTAAGTTACCAATGCAGACTGTTTGGCCCCGGTTGGGCACCCGAACGCGCAATTGTTCGAACCTGGGCAGTGCAACTGGTTACGCAGGTTGGTCACCACATTCCAGCCCTTACTCTCCGCTGTCTCTTTGAGAAGCGAATTGTCCTTTCCGGCTGTGGACTCATCTTGAAGAGCCACATTTGTTCGTCGTTCTACACGTTCAAAGTACGGCGTGAGTTCTTTGGGGTTCAGACCGCTTAGGCCGTTTACTTCGGACCAACGTTTGAGAATATTCTCGGGCGTACGCCAATACATGCCTCCATTAATGACGGTTGATCCTCCAACCGTACGGCCTTCCTGGTACATGACGGGAGGACGTCCCATGGCAATGGTCGCGCCTCCGTCTCTGTAAAGGTCTTGGACCATTTTTCCGGTCTTGCCTGAAAAATGGCTGGTGGAAAAGTAGCGTCCTTCTTCTACAATTATGACGTCGTATCCGGCTTCGGCCAATTCTGCCCCGACGACCGAGCCCCCGCCGCCTGAGCCAACCACAACGACATCACAAGTCAGTTTGCGATCCTCGTGAAGATTGTCAGAGGAGAAAACGCCTTTGGGAAGGTTGACGCTAGTCATTTGGTCGACGCTTCTTGGCGGAAGGGAGGAAGTGGATCGGGGGTTACTAGATCTTGTCTTCGCTGTTCAATTGCTGCACGAAATTTCGCCTCCCTTTCACTACGAACTTTGTCGATCCATTGTTGAGGCGTGTAGCCGATTCCAGCAAGTACTTCGGGTTGCTCGTAGTAACCAAAGCAAAGAACGCTTTTTACTCCGCGCGCGAATTCGCGCCGAATACGTAGGTTGCTCTTCCACCAGAGGTCGAAATATCTTTTTGCTTTCTCTTGCGAAAGAGAACTTGCACCTAGGCCACGTGCCGGTAGCCATAAGCGCGCGCCCTGCTCGTAGGCGGCAGCTCCAGTTCGAAATCCGATCTGAAGAAAGGAAGGAAATGCAGAGAGCGCAGCTAGGCCATCATCTAGGATCTTGCTGGGCGTGGTGTTTTCCTGGAGAGGCGGGCAAACGACAGGGATCAAACTGGCGAGAGTTCGTCTCATCGCTGCTCTCGTTCGGGCTGCATCTCGGCCCCATTTAGGATCACGTTGCCCCCAGAGCAAAGTAAAATGGCCGGGAGTTTTCGCCACGCTCCGGATGCGGGATCGAAGTGCGGCAATTTTTCATGCTGTGAAACCACTACTATATAGAGAGTTTCCGCTTTGAATGTCTGGGTCAAGAAAACCGGTGCTCATTGGGTATGGCCGGCCGCCGTTGTCGGTTATCATAGAAGGGTGACGAAGGCTAAGGTCGGCGACCTTCCAGTAGAAATTCCTGATGTACTTCCTGTTTTGCCTCTGAGGAACTCTGTTCTGTTCCCCGGATCGATCATTCCGATCGATGTTGGGCGAAAAAAGAGCGTTCGGCTCATCGAAGATGCGATCTCGAAAGAGCGTCCTGTCATCGGTATCTTGACGCAGAAAGAAGCTCGGACTGAAGAGCCCGGCGAGGGTGACCTCTACGAAGTTGGGTGCGCAGCCCGAATTCTTAAAGTCATCAAGCTGGCTAAAGATAACTTCAGTGTGATTCTTCAAGGAGTGTCTCGTGTTCGAGTCACCGGTTTTGAAGGAACCGATCCTTTCATTGCCGCGAAAATCGAACCGATTCCAGATCCAACGGCTTCGGATGTTGAGCTCGACGCCCTTGTGATGAACCTTAAAGACATCGCAAAGCGTGTTGTGAAACTGATGCCGGAGCTGCCGAAAGAAGCCGGCGCTTTGGTCGACAGTGTAACCGAGCCAGGACATCTTGCAGACCTTGTTACTTCAAACCTCGAGTTAGAGGTTTCAGAGAAACAAGACATCCTTGAGACCTTCGATCTCAAAACGCGTATGCGAAAAGTGCTTCAGTTCTTGTCGCGCCAACTTGAGGTTCTCAAAGTCCGAGAGCGCATCAATTCCCAAGTACAAGAGGAAATGGGGCGCAACCAGCGCGAGTACGTTTTGCGTCAGCAGCTCAAAGCCATTCGCGACGAATTAGGTGAGCTCGATGAAGCAGGCGGCGACCTAGATGAATTTCGGGAAAAAATTGCCAACGCGAGCATGCCTGAGGAGGCAGAGAACGCGGCAATAAAACAATTCGATCGTTTGAAGTCTATGCAGCCTTCTTCGGCTGAATACACCGTCACTCGTACGTACCTTGAGTGGTTGGTTGATCTGCCTTGGAACATCAGCACGGAAGATAAAATCGAGCTCGACGAAGTTCGCGCTGTCCTTAATGAGGACCACTACGATCTTGATAAGGTCAAGAAGCGAATTATCGAGTACATGGCGGTACGAAAGCTCAAAGCAGACAAGAAGGGGCCGATCCTCTGTCTTGCGGGCCCTCCAGGTGTCGGTAAAACCTCTCTTGGTCGATCTGTCGCTCGCGCGATTGGTCGTAAGTTTGGTCGAATTTCTCTTGGTGGTGTTCGAGACGAAGCTGAAATTCGTGGTCATCGTCGGACATACGTCGGTTCGCTACCTGGTCGAATTATCCAGGGCATCAAGAAAGCTGGAACCAACAATCCAGTCTTCGTTCTCGACGAAATCGACAAGCTCGGAAACGACTTCCGTGGAGATCCAGCATCTGCACTGCTCGAGGTTTTAGACCCAGAGCAAAATGCGACCTTCTCGGATCACTATCTAGAAGTGACGTTTGACCTTTCTAAGGTCATGTTCATTGCAACGGCAAACCAATTGGATCCGATTCCATGGGCACTTCGTGACCGACTAGAAATTATCGAGCTCTCCGGTTACACCCGCCAGGACAAACACAATATTGCCAAGCAATTCTTGGTACCAAAGCAGCTCGAGGAGCACGGCCTGTCCGCCGAGAGATGCGATGTGAAGTCTGACGCGATTTTCTCTATCGTTGATTCTTACACGCGAGAAGCAGGCGTTCGTAACTTAGAGCGAGAAGTCGGCAGCCTTTGCAGAGGTGTTGCTGTAAAAGTTGCTGAGGGAACTGCTGCACCGACGGAAGTCATCGCCGGACCAGAAGACGTAGCTGAGTACCTTGGACCAGCGAAGTATGTAAGTGAAGTAGCGGACCGAACGGCAGAGCCCGGGGTTGCTACAGGGCTAGCATGGACCTCTGTTGGCGGAGACATTCTCTTTATCGAAGCCACGCGGATGCCTGGTAAGGGAAAACTCACGCTGACTGGGCAACTCGGTGACGTTATGAAGGAATCTGTCGCTGCTGCTCTCTCCTTCATCCGGAGCCGAGCACCTCAACTAGGTCTTGCCGAAGGCAATTTCCTCGACGAGATGGATATCCACGTCCACGTGCCGGCAGGAGGGATTCCGAAAGATGGACCTTCCGCAGGTGTGACCATGTACACGGCGCTTGTCTCGCTGTTCCTCGACATTCCCGTTCGACCCGACGTGGCTATGACCGGTGAGATTACGCTCCGGGGCAACGTGTTGGCCGTCGGTGGAATCAAAGAGAAGCTTTTGGCGGCTCATAGAGCAGGGCTTAAGCGAGTCATCATTCCAGATCGCAACGTGAAAGATCTGGCGGATATTCCAGATGAGATTCGCGAAGACCTAGATATCCATTCGGTAAAGCGAATGGACGAGGTTCTGCTGCTGGCTCTTTCTAGTCCTCCTACGGGAATCATCGATTTGGTCGAGGCACAGAAGATACCCGCAACAACGGGACCTAAAGCGCAAGCTTAGAACTCTTTCGAAAAAAAATGTTAGACGCCTCGGCCTTTGGGCTGGGGCGTTTTGCTATGTGATAGAAGGCCGTATGAAGTGTTTTCTTCTCGCGACGATTCCAAGTTTGCTCATTTGTTGTGGCGGTGCGGGCAAAAAGGCAGCCCAACAGCCGACCTGGAGCGCTGACAAGCCAGCGTTTGGGCTCTATAGAGCCAACAAAGAGAAGGCTCTTGCGGAAATTGTCCCCAAGGTTCGGGCTCTTGGTCAATCTGAAAAGGCGATTACCAAAGAGCGCGCTGAGATAGAGAGGGGAGACCTTTGGCTAGTTTTTGACTCTGAGTTGGATGTCATCTTGTTTCATACGTTCGAGACCGAGGTCGATGGCGAACAGATTTACTTTGATCGTGGTTTGAATGGCTTTTCTCTCGGAGAGCGGGGAGAGGAAGCGATGGCCAAATGCAAAGCCTCTAACTCTGATGCCTTTTCGTGTCATGTTGACGCAGGAAACGGACTCACCTTTTCGGTGACCTTTGATCGCGAGACCAAGATGATGCCCGGACTCCCCAAACCCGGAGTTTACGCATACCAGTGGGAGCCGATGTTTCCGGAAGCTTTTAAGGCGGGACTAGAAACAAACTCGTCTCCGGAAGAGGCCGAGAGTGCGATGAAGTTTTTGACAACAGGATCCAGAAGGCTTTTTGTTGTCGGTTCGGACTATATGCTTTTTCGTCCAATGAGCTTTGGTACCAATAAGTTTTTCGAGTTCGAGAGAACAGTTGGGAAATTGCGGCCAGAGTCCGGCGGGTTTTCTTTGGGTTGGCGTGACTTGGAACTGCCAAGCGAAAAATGCGTCATTAATGGGACAGGTTTCTCCTGCGAATTGGATAAAACACAAACCCAGTATCAGTTTCGCTACTGAGGATGTTGACTTGGGCGTGTAGGCGCTCACTTCCCGAACTTTTGCTGAATCTCGTTTCGTCTCTTGACGAGAGCCCAAACGGTGCTTAGTTTGCGTTCGTCACCCCACAGGAGGAATACAAATGGCGAAAATCATAGGAATCGATCTAGGGACTACCAATAGCGCGGTCTCTGTTATGGAGGGCAAAGAGCCCAAAATTATTACCAATGAAGAAGGTGGACGTCTCACCCCGTCAGTCGTGGCCTTCGATGACAAGGGCGATGTTCTAGTCGGGCAGGTTGCCCGCAGGCAGGCAATCACTAATCCGGAGAACACGGTTTTCTCGGCAAAGCGTCTGATGGGACTTCGTTTCGAAGAAGCTCAAGAAGAAACGAAACGAGTTCCTTATAAGGTCGTCAAAGGGGCCTCTGGAGATTGCGAAATCGAAATCCGCGGCAAGAAGTACGCACTTCCAGAGATTTCTGCTCGAGTTTTGCAAAAGCTGAAAAGAGCCGCCGAGGAATATCTCGGGGAAGAAGTCAAAGAAGCCGTTATTACGGTTCCCGCCTACTTTAACGACGCCCAACGGCAGGCCACTAAGGATGCAGGAAAAATTGCAGGCTTAGAAGTTAAGCGAATTGTCAATGAGCCTACCGCGGCAGCACTCGCGTATGGACTCGACAAGAATAAAGACCAACTCGTCGCAGTTTTCGACTTTGGTGGAGGTACCTTTGACGTTTCTGTTCTTGAGGTTGGCGACAAGGTTGTCGAGGTTGTTTCGACGAACGGCGACACCCACCTGGGAGGGGATGACGTAGATAATATTATTATCGACTGGCTGGTCGCTGAATTTAAGAAGGACCAGGGCGTTGACGTCAGCGAGGACAAGATGGTCATTCAACGTCTCAAAGAGGCGGCGGAGAAAGCCAAGATTGAGCTTTCAACGACGCAGGAGTCTGAGATCAACCTGCCGTTCCTAACAGCTGATGCCTCAGGCCCCAAACACCTTGCCATGAAACTGTCTCGCTCGAAGTTTGAGCAGATGATTGAGAAGCTTGTGGCGCGTACGATCGAGCCTTGCAAAAAAGCATTGTCCGACGCGGGCAAGAAGCCGTCTGATATTGATGAAGTCATTTTGGTCGGTGGTTCGACTCGAATTCCGCTGGTCCAAAAGCGTGTGAAGGAGTTCTTCGGGCGTGAACCGCACAAGGGCGTCAATCCCGACGAAGTGGTGTCGCTCGGTGCGGCAGTTCAAGCTGGCGTCCTAGCCGGTGATGTCAAAGACATTCTTCTTTTGGACGTGACTCCTTTAAGTCTTTCCATCGAAACCTTGGGTGGCGTGAGTACTCCCCTAATTCCACGAAACACGACAATTCCCACTCGAAAGAGCGAGGTCTTTTCTACTGCTTCTGATAACCAAACCTCTGTGGAAGTTCACGTTCTTCAGGGCGAGCGACCCATGGCGAAAGACAACCGTGCGCTTGGTAAGTTCCATTTGACCGGAATCCCGCCAGCGCCTCGAGGAATTCCGCAAGTCGAGGTTACGTTTGATATCGACGCAAACGGGATCATAAACGTAACGGCTAAAGACAAAGCTACAAACAAAGAGCAGAACATAACGATTAAGGATTCTTCTGGTCTAACCGACGCAGACATCGACCGAATGGTTCAAGATGCCGAGGAGCACGAAGCCGAAGACAAATCGCGCAGAGAAGCTATTGAGGCGAGAAATCAACTGGATTCATTGCTCTACAACACTAAGAAACTAGTCGAAGAAAACGGCGACAAAATCCCGGAAGAGGACAAGCTTCAGGCAGAGGAAGAATTCAAGAGCGCCCAGGAGGTCTTGGACGCTCATCAAGAACCTACCGATCCAGATCCTTTACGCGCTGCGCTTGAGTCGTTGCAAGGGATTGCTCACAAAGTCGCGGAGACTATGTACAAAGGGGCTGCGGCCGACGGTGACGTAGACGAGGACAGCGCTGACGAGAGTGGCGATGACGATTCCGTCATCGACGCGGAGTTTGAAGAAGCGACCTAATCAATCGACGAAAGTTGTTTTGTTTCACGGGAGCCCGCAGTTGCGGGCTCCTTCTTGTTTTCGGTGGAGAAGAGATCTCCGTTAAACAAAAATGAATGTAACGTTGACAAACGTGCAGGCGTAGTTACTGATAGGAGGAACTTTTCAAATGAAATTAACAACAACCCTACTTAGTTTTCTTTTAGTATCCGCATGCAATAACAGCGTTGAATCCGATTCAAGCCCCAGTGCATCTGACTTTACTGGTGCAGACTCGGTCAAGATGGACGACGTACCTGATGGAACTGCGATGGCAAACGATCTCGTACCGCCATCGGAGTCATCGGCTCTGTTTCAGTTCTTAAAAAGTGGTGACTACAAGTCACTTGTGGCTGAGCCTGAGGTACATCCATCGTTTGGCCCTCACGGGGATGTTCGCGTGTTCGCCAACCAGCGACTTGTCGATTCCCTGAAAGCAGGCTCGGACTCGCACCCTGTTGGCTCGGCCGCCATCAAAGAGCTTTTCAAAAACGGAGCCCTGATTGGTTGGGCCGTGGAGGTGAAGGTCGCGGCGGCAAGTGCACCCGAGAGTTGGTACTGGTACGAGACCTTTGACGTCGAGACTGGTGAACTCGCGCTTCCGGATGGAGTAGCTATCACTGCCTGCACGGGATGCCACAACTTTGGCGAGGATTTTGTGACGACGACAGCGGAGAGCTTCGGGCTATAGGAAATGGAAAAGGGGGAGGCGACCGCACTCCTTTTTGGAGTGCGGTTTTTCGTTTCGGCGGCGGTCATTCGGGAGCGAATGTGTGGTGAGGTAAGAAACTGAAGGTTTAACTTAGGACATGCGCGCCACGTTTCTCCTTGCGAGGGTAGCCATTGTCGTCGTGTAATAGAGAGGTGCGTTGGGGAGGGGCAAGTGCTTTAGTCGCTTGTGTGGCGATGTCAAGCTGCAGCAATGTGGGGATGGTGACCGACGGTGGGAGTTTGTCCTATGGTCCATCTCGAGCTGGGCGGCTGCTTGCTCCAGCGAGACTTCCCATTCGAGGTGACGGATACTGGACTCCGCCGAGATGGGCCTCAAGAGGTCTGCGTTACGGAACGGATGAGTTAGTAGGAATGGTTGTTTTTGCAGGCCGAGACATCGCTCGACAGCTTCCTCTGGCTACCTTGTCGGTCGGTGATTTGTCTCTTGCACGAGGAGGGCGCAGTAAGTGGCATCGTTCACACCAAACAGGGCGCGACGTGGATCTTCTTTTTTTGATAAGGGACTCCGAAGGCAGGTCGATTCTTTCAGAGCGAATGTGGAAGTTCGATTCTGATGGAAAGGTCTTTCGCTCCCTAGAGGCAGTGGTCTTTGATGAAGCAGCAGAACCTGATTACGTTTTTGACGATCTTGGAAATTGGCTAATTGTGAAATCACTTTTGACCAACCCGATAGCAGAGGTTCAATATATTTTTATTTCTGATGCACTCAAACAGCGTCTTATTGACGTCGCCTACGAACAGGGCGAAGACGAGGAGTTAATACAAAAAGCTGGGTATTTGTTGCACCAACCCTCAGATTCCCTGCCTCACGATGATCACATGCATGTTCGGGTTCTATGTTCAAGAGACGACCTTGCTTTGGGGTGCCGGGACCAAGGGGTCCTTCGTTGGGTTAAGAAGGGCTACAAGTACGTGCGACGGTTTGAGCGGGACATACGTGTTCCACGCGTTCGTCAGGGGATTGGGGCGTTCGCAGCGTCCAACCTGGCATTTCCTGGATTTTTTCCGATCGCGCGACAAAACGTGGTTGGTTTAGCTTTTTAGATGCGGTAACTGAGACCAATATCGATGTCAATGCTCCGAGGTTCTGAGAGAATAGCGATAGCATTTTTGTTCCTTTGTTGTTCATGCGGGCAACCCAAGGACGACGCTGCTTCCGTAGGTCAAAAAAATGGTAATCAAAAAGCCAATCAACCACCGCGAGAAAAGCCGGCTTCTCCCCCTAAACCGTCAAACGAAACAAATCCACTAACGGATGCGACAAATCGGCGACCTTTCTTACAAACGCCAGCTCTGCGCGCGGTCGGTGTAGGGGATACTGTCTCGTTCGGCATCAACGTCATCGATCCAGAGATGGATAGGGTCCGCGTCGACCTCGTCGAGTCGCCGGCGTCTGCTGAATATGACCCGTATACGTTAACGGTGGTCTGGACCCCGACATCAGAAGAACCCAGTTTTGCCAAATTTCGCGTTAAACTAACGGAATCGCTTGATGGTGCGGTCGGGCCACGGATTACACATCGCTCTTTTTCTATTGTTGTCAGCCCGGAACGGGTACCTCCTCCGTTGCCGCGAATGTTGGAGCCCGCAGTTGAGCAGGTTCTTACTATTCATGATCCAGTTAGGTTGGCGGAAGTAAACAAGGACTGGCCCCTTGATTTGGCATTAGCTCGCGCTGCACAGGTTTCGTTTCCTGGGATCAAAAAGAGAGCATTGGCCAAAACTGGAAAGTCTTTGTACCGAGGTTTGTTGCGAGAACTTGCACAAGTTCACGAGAACCCTCTTCTGGATCCCAAAAGTAAAAGTTTTGCGAAGAAAAAACTAGGTCGGGCGAAGCCATGGCAAATCGTCGCTGTGAGGCCCCGTCTAGACAGAGATTGGTTTGAGTTGAGACTTGTTTACCGGGCTCCAATTTATGAAGACCTGTATGTGATGCTTGGCTTCCGTTTGGTTTCTCAATCTGAGAATTCAGACGAAGCAAGAGAATGGAATAACAAGACCATGACTCGCTTGGCTTGGAGCGCCTTCTTTGAACGTAAAGGAGCACTCGTCGACTCGCATTGGTTAGATAGAAAAGCTCACGCGAAAACAGTGGCGCAATTCGTTGCCTCGGTTCTAAATTTCAAGACCTCAGAAAAAGAGTGGGCTGGCGCTTCTTTTACGGGCGCGTTTTGTAGCGGTCGCTTAGGCGGCGGCAGCGTACGCAGTCTAGACGGAGAATACGATTACGGGACCGGGTGGGCTTGGAACAAGGCTGGTTTGTCCAATACCGGGAAGAGGGTTTCCATTGTTGGTGCTCCGTTACCGGCAGTCGCATCTGCAGTTAATGGCGAAGGAGAAATGGCCTGCGCTGCGCCTTTCACAAACGGCGATGATGGCGAGCTCTGTGAGAAAGACACCGGCGGAGTGTTCTTGCCCGGACTAGGACAAGGGTACGCTGACCATGAAGTGGGCGAAGGGGCCCTAGTGCCCGCAGTTAAAGACGCGCCGCATATGTTTAAGCGCTTCAAAAGAAGGCAAATTGTGGGTGAACTGCCTCTTCACGACCCAAGGCGCGATAAATTCGACGATAGGGCACTTACTTGTGCTCAGTGTCATCAACGTCAATTCTCTTCTCAGACAGCCTTGATGGATGGTTTAGAGCAGCCATCGCCGATTTCACCGACGTTTTTCGTCATGACGCCAGGGGGCGGTTGGTCGAACTTCATGCTCGAGTTTCAGCACTCTCAAGCTTGTGCCGTAACAAAGGCTTTCAAGAAATACGCCGGTGTTTCGGCACAGTTGGGCTGTGATTCCCAACAGCTCTAAGGAACTACGCGGTTGCCACTAACCGGTTTTGCTTTGGTTTCTTTCGTGACTTTGATTTGTTTGAGGGTTCTTTCAAAAGCCCGTAGATGACTACTTCGGGTTCGCGAGTCGGTTGCAGCAAGGGTGAGCGAATAAGCGACACCGCCAGAAACCAAGTACGCTTGCCGCAAGAAAGCGGTCCTGCTTTGCGCGTCAACCAAATAGGCGCCCGTCGCGGTGTGAAGTTGTGGTGCGCGAGTCTGGAATCCCATAGAGTTTAGTCGCTCTGCTGTAGCTACCGCGTAGTCAACGGCTTTCGTGTCGCGCTTTACTTTCTCGACAGCGAGGAGCATTTTGCCGTCTGGTGCTCGTCTATAAAGGCGGAGTAAAATATTGGGGTAGGCGGTCTTGTCAGTCGCGTTCCAATAGTCAGGAGCTTCGAGACTTACCCGCCATTCTTTCGATGAGAAGCTCTTCCCATCGAGCTCAGCACGGCTTGCGGTAGCACTGACCGAAAGGATTGCGAACAAAACCGCGATTCTCACGCTTTTCACTGCGTTTGAGTATGGCAGTCCCCATGGCGAACATTGCGGGAAAGGAGGAAAAAAAGTTGACTCATTTAAGCACTATCGTCTTGACGTAGTATTTTCATTAGATTACAGTGACGTTACTTCAAGCAGTTGCATGTAATTGTGTGCGGTGTTGGTGGGTAGGAAGCTCGAAATGCGCTATATGGTCGAAAATAAACGGATGACTGCCCTTGAGGGAGAGGTGAGAGCTGTTTCTCCTCTGTTCCGTAGGGCTGGCGCGAGTGTCTCTGAGGGGGAAAGTCGTTGGTAGGCGCGCCTGAAACAGCCTGGCTTGGCAGTTCATTGGCATTCGGAGAGCCTGAAGCCGGGAATCTTCTGAGGACCGTCGTGGCTGCTCACACAGGGACTCCGCGAGACACGCCTAAAGGAGAAGCCCTCTTGTCGGAGGTAGAGCTTCTCAAGATCGAAAGCGACTTTTCCGAGGGAATTTCCGCGGTCCAGGCCGTGGATATTTTTAGGGCCCGGGGAGCCCGTTTCTCTGAAGCGACCTTTCGGAAGTACGTGCAGCTCGATTTGTTACCGCGCTCCCGGCGAGTTGGGCGCAAGGGTAAACACCGCGGTTCGATGGGCGTCTATCCGGCTAAGACGGTTCGGCGCATAAACACGATCAAGCGCTTGATGAGCGATGGCTACACCATTGATCAGATACAGCAGCAGTTCCTTCGTTACACCAACCTAGTCGAACAGTTGGAAGAAGGGTTCGAAGAAATTTTTCAGCGCCTTGATGAAGACGTTAAAGGCGTTGAATTAGCAGTAAAAGTAAAGAAGAAGGCAGTACGCGAATTAGAGGAAGCGCAGAAGTGTGCTGTTCGCCTGATGGAGCTTTTGGGCAATGTCATGGAGAAAGCAAGTGCGCCAAGTAGGAGTACGTATAGGAGTACAGGTGCTGCGGGGAGCGCCGAAGACTTGCTGTAGTTCACTCTGGAGGTTTTAGGAGTGGCGCCGCGAATTGAGAGGATCGGTTATGAACGACCATCGTAATCAAGCAGAACAAAACAAAAAGGGCGGCCTAGGGGAGGCCGAGGAAACGCTAGTCATGGCTCGTGGGGAGTCTGACCAGCAAGAACCACCACCGAAGGTTAGTCGTAAGATTCGGCGGCGTTCACGGAGAACTCGACCACGATCAAAGACAATCGCTATGAAGCGATTGACTCGTGAAGAGCTTCGTATAGGAGCGTTGCTTAATCCTCCGGTGGATATCCCGCGACCTGAGAGTCGTGGAGAGTGCCAGGGAGAGGCGCGGCCATGTCCGTGGGTAGCTTGTAAGTACCACCTCTACCTGGATGTCAATCCAGATACTGGATCGATCAAGATCAACTTTCCGGACTTGGAGCCGTGGGAGATGAGACATACATGTGCATTAGACGTCGCTGATGAAAACGGAATAACTCTGGAAGAAGTCGGCGAGATTATGAACTTGACCCGTGAAAGAATTCGTCAGGTTGAGGTGCGAGGGCTTGCCAAGCTCAAGATTTCGTCACCTTCCCCTGAGGAACTTGGAACTCTAGGTTTCGAGGAAGAATAACGGGAAAAGAGCTGTTTACTAGGCTACTTCGCGCCTCCATGGGTTCCATGTTGACCCTGGAGGCGCGAGCTTGCTATGAGGCGTCTTCTTCAACTAGGAGACGGCCTTGGCAGAAAAAAAAACGTTACGAGCTCTCGTAAGTGTTTCCGATAAGAGTGGTGTAGTTGAGTTCGCGAAAGGGCTCAAAGAATGCGGAGTCGAGATTCTGTCGACTGGAGGAACGGCGCGTGTTCTAGGAGAGGCTGGGGTCGAGACGACTGCAGTCTCAAAGTATACGGGTGCGCCCGAAATTCTAGATGGAAGGGTCAAGACTCTTCATCCTCGAATCCACGGTGGTGTGCTAGCTCGCAACACTAAAGAACACATGGCTGAGCTAGAGCGAGAGAATATTGGCGCTATTGATTTGGTAGTTGTCAACCTCTACCCGTTTTCCCAAACGGTTGCCAAGGAAGATGTGACCTTTCAGGAAGCGGTTGAAAACATCGACATTGGTGGGCCCACGATGCTTCGAGCAGCCGCAAAAAACCATGAGCGAGTCTCGGCTGTTGTCGATCCTGGCGACTACGGCAGGGTACTCGAGCAGGTAAGGTCAGAGGGCGAAACAAATCCACAACTACGAGTGGAGTTAGCAAAGAAAGTTTTTGCGCATACGGCCAAATATGACGCAGCTATTTCAGCGTACTTGACGTCGCAGTCGGTGGATGAAGAAACGGGCAATGTCACGAAGAGTGAGTTCCCTGCAGTTTTAGGCGTTCAACTAGAGAAGGTTCAAGATCTTCGGTACGGGGAGAACCCACATCAGTCGTCCGCCTTTTACCGAGAAAGCTGGCCGCAAAAGGTGTCTTCCCCTCCTGTTTCCCTTGCAGACACTCAGGTGCTTCAAGGGAAGGCACTTTCTTACAATAATATTATCGACATCGACGCAGCACTCGGCTGCTGTCTAGAATTCGAACCTCCAACTGCGGTTGTAGTGAAACACACCAACCCGTGCGGCGTTGCTAGCCACGATGATTTGAGTGAGGCGTATAAGCTTGCGCGCAAGACGGATCCGACATCTTCTTTTGGCGGGATTGTGGCAGTGAACCGTCAGGTCTCGACTTCTCTAGCTGAACAACTGGTCGAGACGTTTTTGGAGTGCGTAATCGCGCCGGCGTTCTCGGACGAGGCCCTTTCCATTCTAAAGAAGAAGAAGAATCTCCGGGTGCTCAGGTATCAGCCGCAAAAAGGCCGCGATCAGGGCAACCGGTATGTGGTGCGATCCGTTGCGGGAGGAATACTTGTTCAGTCTGCCGACGATAGGTTGGTTTCAGCCCGAGACGCGCGGGTTGTTACCAAGCGGATGCCTACAGACGCTGAGCTGCGCGGGCTTGATTTTGCTTGGCGCGTTGGCAAGCACGTCAAATCCAACGCCATTATTTTCTGTAGCGAACAACGCACGCTGGCGGTCGGTGCTGGACAGATGTCGCGCGTCGACTCTGCAGCTATCGCCAAAATGAAAGCGAATGAACCCCTCGTCAATGCATGTGTCGCTTCAGACGCATTTTTTCCTTTTCGAGATGGTGTCGACGTTCTCGCCGATGCTGGTGCTACGGCGGTGATTCAACCAGGCGGATCGATTCGGGATGAAGAGGTGATAGCCGCCGCCGACGAGCACGGAATCGCTATGCTCTTTACGGGAATGCGGCACTTTCGCCACTAGCCAAATGGACGTACTAGTCATTGGTAGCGGCGGGCGTGAGCACGCGATTTGCTGGAAGCTGGTCAGTGATGGGCATCGCGTAAACGCGTGGCCAGGTAATCCTGGAATCTCAAAAATTGCGAAGTGTCATACATCGGGCTCCGTGTCTGACCTCGATGGAATAGTGGCTTTTGCAGAGGAATCGAAAACGGATCTCGTTGTGGTGGGGCCGGAAGCTCCGCTTGTGGATGGCCTTGCGGATAGGCTTCGAGAAAAGAGCATTGCAGTCTTTGGTCCCGGCGCAGATGGTGCAGAGCTCGAGGGCTCGAAGGGGTTTTCGAAACGGTTTTTTCGCGATGCGCGGATAAAGACCGCAGATTTTGAGATTTGCGAAAATCTAGAATCCGTACGGGCTGCCATTGAGCGACTTGGTGGGCGGGTTGTCGTGAAAGCTGATGGCCTTGCTGCTGGTAAAGGAGTCGTTGTCTGTAGCAACAAAGAAGAAGCCTTGGCTGCAGCGGAAGCGATGATGCGTGGGCGTTTTGGCGACGCGGGCAAACGCCTTGTTATCGAAGAGCGTCTAGAGGGCCAAGAGCTCTCGGTCATGGCAGTTACCGATGGGAAAAAATTCATCGTTCTCGCACAGGCGGAGGACCACAAAGCGCTCTTGGACGGTGACTTTGGCCCAAACACGGGCGGAATGGGCACCGTGTCACCTCCGACTTGGGCTTCAACCGCGCTGTTGTCTCAGATAGAGACCGATATATTTCAGAAGACGCTAGACGAACTCGACCGACGCGGTGTGAGTTACCGAGGGGTCTTGTACGCGGGAGTCATGGTGGATTCCGACGGAGTTCCGTGGTTGCTTGAGTACAATTGCCGGTTCGGTGACCCGGAAACTCAGCCGGTACTGTCTCGCCTAAATTCGGATTTGGGCGGTTTGCTCGCCGCCGCCGCAGCAGGCGATTTGGGCACCACAACTGTGGAGTGGTCGGAAATGCCATCTGTCTGCGTCGTCATGGCGTCGGTGGGGTACCCAGAAAAACCCGAAGTTGGAAAGGAAATCGGTGGTCTTGATGAAGTTGCCGAAATTCCTTTTGTGCAGGTTTTTCATGCTGGAACGAGAATAGATGGCGATAAAGTCGTAACCAGTGGAGGGCGAGTACTCGGGGTGACTGCCTCTGGTAAAACCGTTGAGGAAGCCCGGAGGCTCGCGTATGACAGCGTCCGTCGGATTTCTTTCGAGGGGGTTCAATTTCGTGGCGATATAGGTGCTCGTGGTGGGCGGCAATAGCTCAACGGAAGTCAGCTTGGAGGCTGTAAACGCGTTACAAGAAGGCGGCGTTGTTTGTTTCCCAACCGAAAGTTTTTACGGGTTAGCGGTCGACGCTTTGAATTCGAAAGCAGTAGCCCGTTTACTTGCGTTAAAAGGAGACCGTGGCAATTCGCCCATCGGACTTATCGTTTCGGGGCTAGAGCAGGTTGCTATGGTTTGCGAAGAGATTGACCCAATATCGGACCGGCTAGCCCGTCAGTTTTGGCCTGGTCCTTTGAGTCTGGTCCTTCCTGCCCTTACTCGGCTACCGGAGGCTCTCGTAAATGACCACGGCGGAGTCGCACTGCGTGTCTCTCCCCACACAGAGGCGTCGCGACTGGTTCGGGATTTTGGTTCACCTATCACGGCGACAAGTGCCAATCCGTCTGGCAAACCGCCGCCAACGTCTGTCTCTCAAGCAAGGGCCTATTTTGGCGACGCCGTCGACGTATACGTAGACGGTGGCGAGTCGCCTGGGGGGCGGCCGTCTACGGTCGCAGAGGTTCTAGACGGTCGTGTCGTGGTTCACAGGCAAGGCGCTGTGGACTTGTCTGATGTCTAGTGCTTTCATAGCTTCCAGTTATGCCAGATATCTCAGCATTCCGCGGAACCCTCTATGACCCGACAAGGGTGTCGCTCTCTGAGGTCATGGCACCTCCATACGACGTGATTGATGAAAGTGGGCGTGAGAAGTTACTTGCAAAGCATCCCAGTAATTGCGTTCGGCTAATTTTGCCAAGCGGTCAGCCGGAAGGTAAATATGAGCACGCCAAGAATCTGCTGGGTGACTGGGTCCGAGAAGGAACTCTTCGTCGCGACATGATGCCCGCGCTGTATCGTTACCATCAGAGTTTTTCACTTAAAGGGTTGCCGTCTACCTCCATTGTTCGTCGAGGTTTCATCGCTGCAGTTCGCCTTCACGACTTCAGCGAAAATGTCATATTGCCGCATGAGCGGACCCTCAAAGGGCCAAAGATTGACAGACTTAACCTTATGCGGGCTACCCGTTCGCATTTTTCACAGATTTTCACCATGTACGCCGATCCGAATGGTTCTATAGACGCTGTATTCGCGCCGGTTACCGATAAGCCGGCGCCGATAGCCGGAACATCTGATGATGGGACTCTTCACGAACTCTGGCGGCTGGATGACCCTACGTCTATCAAGAAAATTCAAGAACTGATGGCAGACAAGCCTCTCTACATTGCCGACGGGCACCACCGTTATGAAACCATGCTGGCGCTACGGCGAGAACTCGATCCGTCTGGCAAAAACAAAGAACTCGGATTTGGCACCATGTTCCTGTCCAATATGGACGATCCTGGCTTGGTAGTACTTCCAACCCACAGACTGGTTCATTCCCTACCCAACCTTGATAAGAAAGAGTTTGTGGGAAAGGTCGAGAAATTCTTCCGCGTCTCAGACGTGGAAAGTCCTGTTCAGGTAAACAATCTACTAGAGGAGCTAAAGAAATCTGGAGAACAGGCGACGTCCTTAGCAATGACTTTCTCTGGAAGCGACAAAGTGCAGCTCCTCTCTCTCAGGAGTGACGTGAACCTAAAAAGTGTGGGCCTCGACCCTGATAGCCCCGTTTCAAAATTGGACGTCACCTTGCTTCATCAAATTATTCTCGAAACCGTTCTTGGCATTGATAAAGAAGCTCAAGAGAAACAAACTAACCTAAGTTATATTAAAGATACCCATAGTGCTCTTGAGCGCGCGCGCCACGGCGAAGGGCAAATTTGCTTTCTAATGAACGCTACGCCGCTTCAGCAGGTGAAAGACGTCTCCGATGCGGGCGAAGTCATGCCGCAAAAATCGACGTTTTTCTATCCCAAAATCGCTAGCGGAATCGTCCTTCGAGAACTCGATCTTCCGCTTGCAGCCGAAGGCTAAGCCTTGGTTTTGCCAGCGGTCGCTATTTTGTTTTTGCCGGTCCGCTTTGCTTGATACATGGCTTGATCGGCGGCTACAAAAAGCTCGTCGGCGTCATCTACATCCCGAGGGTAGGTCGCAACACCTACCGACAGTGTTGGGTGAATCTCAACGCCATCCATCGTGAAATTGTGTTGTTCTACTTGTAGGCGAACGAGCTCAGCTAGTTGGCAAATTTCTGCATGGTCAATATCAGGGAAACACCCTACGAATTCATCTCCCCCGAATCGGCTCAGGTGGCCATGGTCGCCAAGGACGCTTTGAATGACGCGGCTTGTCTCGGCAATAGCGAAGGATCCGAACTGGTGTCCGTGAGTATCGTTGATTCTCTTGAGGCCATCCATGTCCATTACAATCACGGTTAGGTAGCTGTTCGATGCTTGGGCCTTACTCACTTCTCGTTCGAAAATCGCATCATATTGGCGCTTTGCACTCATGCCGGTTAAAGCGTCTGTGTTAACCATTTTGTCTAGCTCGTCCTGGTATTTCAGATCGAGAGAGTCTGCTAGATCAAACCGTAGGACTGAGGCTCCTAAAAAGACTTTGTCTCCGGGGTTAAGTGGAACTTTGCCGTTCACTTTGTCCCCATTGAGAGAGGTTCCATTGGTTGACCCCAGATCGACTAACCAATAAGCACCTGTCTCATCGCGCTCCACAGTGCAATGGGCGCGAGAAATAGAGCCGTCAGACAGGGGAAATTCAACTCGTTCATCTCTGCCAATGATGACTGGATGCGAGCACTGCATGCGTCGCCCAAGATCAGCCTCCGCTCCGCGGACCACCACCAGGGTCGCTACCTGGTTTGCAAGTAGCTCTCCGGTTTTCTCAAGCGTTGAGACTCTAAGTGTACGAGCCTGCCCGCGTATTTGCCGTTTCTTTGGCATAACCCCCAGTTTGTAAAACTCTCACAAACTAATCACTATGATAGCAAGTCTCGAGAATAACCGTCAACGATGTATCCGTCGATACACACTGGGTTCAGTGTGTTGGCTGTAGGCATCGTAGGTGTAACAACTACGGTAGCTCGACGAGAATTGCATAGTACCTAGTGGTTAGGGGCCTTGTCAGGCTAGTAACCAAGTGCTGGGCAGAAAGAAGAGTTACAAAAATTTAATCGCCGCGAGACCCTCGGCGTTCGTGGCCAAGTGGTAGCCAAGTCTTTGGTAGACGTCGGGAAGTGGTTCATCTGGGTCGATGTCACAGGTTCGCTGCCGCTGTATTTTTGTGCATCCCTCCGCCAGACACACTAACTCTGCGACGGATAGTAATCGTTCGATTTCATCTTGGCGCCGAGACGCGGTAGGACCGAGAGTACCAATGCCGTCCTCGATTCGAAGCGCCACCGCCATGGCAAGACCGGAGTCTTGGTCGTGCACCAAGAATTCCCAGCCATTCTCTATAAGTTCGCTGAGAGCTCGGGTATCGAGAGCCGTCTTGCTATTCAGAGCATATAAGTCAGCTAACGCAACTAAGTCTTTGTATCCCGCTCGCCGAACTGCACGGTCCCACACCAATTGCATTACTACCAGTATAGCGGCCCCTGTGACATTTATGAGGCTCGCGGCCCATTTTGATACACCAGGCTGATTTTTGCCTAGAGTTTGGTGGTGCAAACGGAGTTTCTGGATTGCCACAAGCACAATCTTTTGCCAAAACGGAAGCGGATGCCCGAAGGCCTAAAAAACGTAGTTTCGTTTCTCGACGAAACCTTGTCGGTTAGCCGGTTTCGCGACTACGGTCCAAACGGATTACAGGTTGAGGGTGCACGAGAAGTGAGCCGAGTGGTAACAGGTGTTTCAGCTAATGCAGCACTTATCCAGGCAGCCGTTGAAGCCGAAGCACAAATTGTCGTGGTTCATCACGGCCTTGTTTGGGGCGGGGGCTTAACGAAAATTTCTGGGCCGGCCAAGGAACGTCTGAAATTACTTCTTAGTAACGATATCTCATTGGCCGCATATCACCTTCCTCTAGATCGCCACGAGGCATTGGGGAACAACGTCGGCCTCGCCAGGGCATTGTCTCTCACGGGTGACCACGAGTGGTTTGGACCGGTGAAGGGGGAACCGATGGCTCTCGCAATTTCGTTAGACAAGCCGGCATCTCGAGAAAGTCTTATCAAGTCCATTCGCGACAATGTCTCCGGGGGGCGATTGCCTTTTAGTTTCGAATTTGGCCCCAAGGAAGTTACGAAGGTAGGTCTCTGCACGGGGGCAGCGTCTGACCAACTAGAAGCAGCTCATCAACAAGGTTGCGAACTTTTCATAACCGGAGAGCTTGCGGAAAGAGCATCTGAAGTCGCTCGAGAACTCGGTTTAACCCTCGTGGCTGCGGGACACTATGCGACCGAGGTCTTCGGGCCTCAATCGTTGGCGAGTGCGCTGAACAAGAAGTTTTCCTCTTTGGAGGCGACGTTTGTCGACGTCGCATGCCCGCTATGAAAAAAGGGGTGGGCATTGCAGGTAGATCGGTTCGCCTCCCTGAAGGCGTCAGGGATTTTCTGCCTAGGGCGGCAGCGCGAAGGCAAACAATTCTAGACACCCTGTCTGGGACGTTTTCTCGGTTTGGGTACGAACTGGTCCGTACGCCGGTTTTCGAGGTTGCCGAGGTTTTAGAACGAGGTTTGGGGGCAGATGCGCGAAACTCGACCATCCATTTTGTGGAGCCAGGAACTGGTGAAGAAGTCGCTCTTAGGCCCGATATAACGCCGCAGGTTGCGCGCATGGCAGCAACTCGTTTCGCGACAGAAAAAGGCCCGACGCGACTTTGCTATCAAGGGATTGTGGTTCGATCCCAGCGGGGGGTACAGGGGCAGAAAGAGGTGCTTCAGGCTGGCGCCGAGTTGTTTGGCGTTGCCGGCGAACTTGCAGACGTAGAGATTCTATCTCTTGCAGCAGCTGTTCTCGAAGCAACAGGAGTGTCGGAACGGGGATTGGAACTCGGACACGTTGCGTTGGTTCGCTGGGCTCTCGCCGCTCTGCCAGACGAGGAAATGAGAGCTGAACTAAAAATTGCTCTTTCTTCTAAAGATAGATTTCAAGTTCGGGATATAGCCAAATCGTTGCCCATGAATTCGCGCTCGTTGATCGAGCTATTGCCCAGGCTCTACGGTTCTCCGGCAGACGTTTTTTCAATGCTCGAAAATCAAGAACTCCCCGACGAAATTCGGAAGGTCATCTCGTATCTTTCAAGTCTCGTGACCAGACTCTCAGATGTCGTTGGCGAAGAAACGGCGAAGATTCTCTCTGTAGACTTGGGAGACGCTAGAGGTTTTGACTACTACACAGGCATCCGTCTGTTTGGTTACCTTGGCGGTGTAGGCACAGCGGCTCTAGTCGGCGGAAGATATGACAGCCTGACAAAAAGTTATGGACGAGAGATGCCAAGTATTGGTTTCGCGCTAGACGTTGAAGGAGTTGCAATTGCGCAGGGCGATTCCAATTCTGTCGCACCGCGAAACCCCTTGGGCATCCTAGTTGAGGGGGAGAGCCAACGGGCGTCTCGCGTTGCATCTTCGCTTCGAAAATTTGGTATGCGAGCAACTGCACAGCTTGGAGGCGAACTTTCCAAGGAGGAATTACTTAATTACGCACGGCGGTGCGGTTTTAGGTCGGTACTTTTGCTCGCTGAAAAATCTGAAATCCTTGAAGACATAAGTGTGGAAAAAAAATTGGTTGAGTCGGCTGAAATGGGAAATGGGACGGAGCTTGGTCGCTTTATTGAAAGTAGATGGAAATGACTACGATAATTGTTGTTGGTGCTCAGTGGGGCGATGAAGGCAAGGGTAAGGTTGTTGATCTACTAGCTGAAAAAGCAGACATGGTGGTTCGCTTCGCAGGTGGAGCGAATGCTGGCCACACCCTTGTCACCGGTGGAACGAAACTTGTTACCCATCTAATCCCTTCAGGCGTTCTTCATAAGGGAACCGCTTGTGTCCTTGGCGACGGTATGGTGGTCGATCCGTTCACTCTTATCGAAGAGATCGACGACTGCAAGAAACTGGGATTACTCGCTCAGGGAGAACTCCTCATCGGAGATGGCGCTCATGTCGTAATGCCGTACCACAAGTGGATTGAAACTGCGCGCGAACAGGGCAGCCATAAAATTGGAACCACCGGTCGTGGAATTGGACCGGCCTACGAAGCTAAAGCAGCACGCAAAGGAATACGGGTTGCCGACCTCAGGTCTCGTAAACTAGTAGAGGAACTTGTAGAGCGAAACCTTGCTGAAATTCTTCCGTTGTTGACTCATTACGGTCAAGAGGTTCCAGCTCCCTCCGCGGTAACAAAAATGGTAGACGACCTCATGGTTGCCGCTGACAAATTGCTGCCGTTTGTTGGAGCGGCCGGGCCCGCTGTGGCAACTGCCATCGAAGCCCAAAAGAATGTTCTCTTGGAAGGGGCTCAGGGGGCATTGCTCGATCTCGATCACGGGACGTACCCATACGTGACATCGTCGTCCACTATCGCTCCTGGTGCGTGCCAGAGCTTGGGGTTAGGGCCGACTCGTATTGACAAGGTCGTTGGAATAACAAAAGCGTACTGCACGAGAGTGGGCGAGGGGCCGTTTCCTACTGAGATGAAGGAGGATGTTGCTGCGGGGTGGCGCGAAGCAGGGGGAGAATATGGAGCTACCACAGGCCGCCCGAGGCGATGTGGATGGCTTGATGTACCCGCTCTCCGTTTGGCCGCGCGAATAAATGGATTGTCTTCGCTGGCCCTTACTAAACTTGATGTCCTTTCTGGGCGGGGATCGATCAAGGTGTGCACTAGTTACAAGGTCAACGGAAGCGAGACGTTGGAACTCCCCCAAAACCTGGAAGCGCTTCGAAATGCGACGCCAGTCTTTCGCGAATTCCAAGGCTGGTCCGAATCCATAACCGAGGCCAGAAAATTAGAAGACCTACCTTCAGCCGCCCGGTCCTACATCAGCGAGTTAGAGACACTTATAGACGTGCCTCTCGATTTTATTTCAGTCGGTCCGGAGCGGACAGAAACCCTCTCTCTAGGCACATCTTTTGCCTAGTTTGCTAGTGATCAATCACACTATTGTACTAGCCACTCTCACTTTTCTAGACATCTGACAAAGCTTTTCTTTGGTCGGGTTGTCTAACCCACTAGTTGCATATAACTCCTACGTTTTCTATTCTACTGGTGTATTTGCGCTGGAGTTTGGGGGCGTAGAAACTGCGAGAGGGCACACGGTGAAAATCATTTGCGACGCCTGTGGCGCGAAGTACTCCATTGCGGACGAAAAGGTCTCCGGCAAGACATTCAAAATTCGATGTAAGAAGTGCAGCAACATTATTGTTGTTCGCGGCGCTTCTTCTGCTGAGGCATCTGCCGGAGACGTTGCGGCTGATAACCCCGTTGAAGTTTGGCACTTAGTTGTCAATCAAGAGCAGATAGGCCCCATGTCTGTAGAAGACGTTCAAGTTCGTTTCCAACACGGCGAGATCGATGCTTCCTCTTACGTTTGGCGCGAAGGTTTTGAGGATTGGGAGAGAATTTCAGAAGTACCAGAGTTTGCAGAGTTAGTAGCCGCTGCATCCGTTCCAGAAGAGGCACCTGCTGCTGCCGAGGCGGCTGCTCCAGTCGCAGTTGAACCTGCTGCCGAAGCATCTGCACCATTTGAAGCTGAGGCGGGCACTGGTGGTGGCCTTTTCGGAAGCGCCGAGGAAGATTCGTCAAGTCAGCTTAACGATGAGCTCTTTGGAGGCTCAGCTGCAGCTGCAACTACAACTAGTGGATCTGGTTTATTTGCGGATCAACCTTCTGCCGTCAGCGCGCAAACTGCGTCTCCTGTCAGCGACGTTGAAGCGTCGACTAGTGCAAATGTACAAGCAAGCGCGGCCCCTGGGGGCGATGTCGTTATTGCTAGCCAAAATTTAAAGGGAGAGCGCAACGAGAGCTCCGTTCTCTTTTCACTTAACAACTTAGCTGCTTTGGCGGGCGGCGACGCTGCTTCTGCTGCGCCAGCCGCACAGACCCCTTCAGACACCGGGACTACCGAAGGGTCTGGCCTTATCGATATTCGCTCGATGGCACAGGTCTATTTGGGGGAAAACGGCGCGGCTCAAACCGATGTAGTGCCTGATTTGCCGGTTTTCACGCAAAGTTCGTTTGAGACCGCAGTTCCCGTACTTCTTCCGACTCAAGCAGAAGAAGGAGGAAACAAAAAACTTCTCTGGGGCTTGATCGGTTTGTTAGTGGTCGCGGTCGGGTTTTTGGGATTCAAAGCGTTTAGCAATGGTGATAAGGAGTCGAATGTTGCGGCGGTTCCTTCCAGTGACAGTGTCGCGAAAGCACCATCTGTTGCTCCTGAAGTTAAAACAGAGAATTCAGTAGTTCCGGCGCCTGAAGGCGAGGTTGAAAAAACGGAGGCCGTTGCGGATGCAGTAGTACCGGAACCGGTTGAGGCTGTTGAAACGGCTAGCGCCATCGTTGAAACGGAAGAGAGAACCAGGACTAAGTCCGATAAGCGAGAGAGAAAGAAGGACAGAACGGAGTCTAGAAGCGATCGCGCAGAAAAAACCAAATCTGTCGAGGCGCCCCCTCAGCGGGAGACCCGGAAGTCGTCTAGAGACAGCGGCGATTGCGATGAGGTAGCTTGCCTCGTCGACTCGAGTCGTGCGTGCTGTAAGAGGTTCAGGTCTGGTTCTTCTTCTAGTTCCAGTGGTGGAGACAGTAAGTCGAACGCTAACTTGCCAGAGCGCCTCTCGAGGGGAGACATCAAGACCGGTATGGGCCGAGTTCGCTCACGGGTTGCCAGCTGCGGCAGCAAGAATGGTTTCAAAGGCCGCGTAGACACCAAGATCAAAATCGGTGGCAATGGGAAAGTGTCCAGTGTATCGGCGAAGGGCGGCAGCGGTGCGGTTAATAGCTGCGTTTCATCCGCCGTAAAATCTGCCAAGTTTCCAAAGACACAAACAGGCGCCTCGTTCTCTTACCCCTGGGTTCTATAGTAGGGCTTGTTCCGGTTCTCAGGGGCTAAAGCTCTGCTGCTCAAGCCGGTTCCTGATGGGAGTGGAGAGAGCAACACTGTGTCGCGAGCCCCAGGGAAGAAGATCTGAATTCAAGGGGTTACGCATGGCACTGGATTTGCGTAACCCAGGTGGATGAAATCCTCACTGCTTCTCATTGCTGCATTGCTTCTTACCACTCAGGCCTGTGCCTCAGGTAACGGGACTCCACATTTTGAAGACGGCTATTACCTCAACTCGGAGAGAGGCGAGCTGTTTGCTCTTCGTTACAAGGACGACTTTTTCACGACCTACTTCACCAGCGATTTCGGTCTAGAAGAAGGTCGCGCAACCACGGACTTTGAAGAGGAATTTACGCACACCGCAATTGAAGTTGGTGACACCTCTACTGCCACAAGGTACATCGTTCGGAGTGAAAATGGAATCCGAGTTAGGTTGATTATAAATTCCGATGCAGCCCGCGACTTGTCGCCAGCCAATTCAGAAACCCTAGAGGACTATCAGGCAGTTCAAGTTGACCGTGCAACCGCACTTGAATTTGTCCGAGCGCAAATCGTACCGATTCCAGACGATGGAAACTTTGGGACCGTTGAGAATTACTGCCAAGGAGCCTTTGAACTCTCTTGTGGCGAAATCTACTCTGTAGAGTAGAGGTAAGGAAGCTCTTGGTTGCCACGTAGGTCCACGACGTGGCGGCCTCGCTATTCTTGACTCAGTTCCGTGATAACCTGGATGGCGTTTCCGCAGGCGGAGCGGTCAATATCGAGGTGAGTGACCAGCCTAAACCGTTTTGAGTGAATGGCTCCGAAACGGACGCCTCTCTTGGTTGCCCGCTCCATGAGTTGATTCGCGTCCAATTCAGGTTTGTCTATATCAACCATGACGATATTCGTTTGGACGTTCTCCATTTTTACCGAGAGTCCCTGAACCTTGTTGAGCTCCCGCGCAAGATAGGTTGCGTTCTCATGGTCTTCCGATAGGCGTTCCCTATTTTGTTTTAGAGCAAAAATCCCGGCCGCCGCCAAGATTCCGGCTTGTCTCATCCCTCCACCAAACATCTTTCGAAATCGGTGTGCGCGTTTGATGAAGTCGACGTCGCCCGCGAGCACAGATCCTACGGGAGCACCTAACCCCTTGGATAGGCAAACCGACACGGAGTCAAATCCCCGGGTTAGTTCTGACTCCGCTAGATTTTCCGCTTGGGCCGCGTTCCAAAGGCGCGCGCCGTCTAGGTGAGTACTCATGCCCAACGCTCTAGAGGTCTCGAGTACGGCCGCCAGCTGCGCTCGCGGCCAAAGAATCCCACCGCCCATATTGTGGGTGTTTTCCACTGTGACTAGCCGAGTAGGGGGAAAGTGAGCGTTGGCTCCGTCATTGAAAACTGAGCGAACTGCATCAGCCGTGAACCGACCGTCGCCTGGGAGAATCGAAATTTGCGTGCCTGAAAGAGCTGCAGCGGCGCCGGACTCGTAGGCGAAGGTATGCGCCTTGTATCCCGCAAGGACCGTGTCCCCAGGAACCGTGTGACAACGAATCGCAATTTGATTGGCCATTGTTCCGGAGGGGACAAAAAGAGAGGCTGGTTTGCCTAGCACTTCGGCGCAGTACTCTTCCAGCTCAATAACGGTAGGATCTTCACCGTAAACATCATCGCCAACTTTTGCAGCGCACATAGTTTCACGCATCTGCTTGGTCGGTTGAGTGACCGTATCGGAACGTAAATCGACCACTTGGTTCATTTACGGTTTGTCCCTGATTTTCACGCTAGAGCCGTTCTTTTCCTCTTTTTCTTTTTCCTCTTCCGTCGCTTTCGCGGGTGGCGGCTTTGGGGGGGCAGGAGGAGCTCCTAGGTCATCACGGAGCTTTCGCGCGAGCTTATCCACCATGCTATCGGCAATGTAAGAGGGCCGCTTTGGTAGTCGAATCCGGACGGTGACGGCATTTCGTCCTTTTGAATCAGTGGTAGGGACAAGTTCGACCGAGCCGGTATAGGTTTTTTGCTGGTACTTCTGTTCGAACACGACGTAACCGGTTTCTACGTCCTTTTCTGTGATTTTTAATCCTTCATCAATACGAATGAACCGAACAACGGTGGGCCAAACTTTTTTGAATTCGTATGAAAACTGTCTCTTGTTTTGAGCCTGCGCGTTCGACGGTAAGCTCGCCCAAAGTAAAGCGATGCAAAGTGCTAACAAAAGACGTTTCATGATCAAATACTCCCTCGCTGACCCGTTGTTCGCAACCTCAGCATTCTGCTGGATGTAAACCCTTGATTATTTTCCTAGGGTTCTCCGAAAGAAGTTTCTTAACTTGAGTATCGCCGCCCTTTTTTCTAATCCATGCGATACCCGCCGCGGCAGCGCGAATATCTTCCGGGCTGTGAGCATCACTGGCTACAGCGTGGGCGGTTCCGTCAAGGATCCACCGACGCGCGAACTTGGCTTGCTTACGCCCGTGAAAACCGGCAACTGCGCCTAGATCTATCACCATCGCGCATTGGGCTGCGACTTGCGCCAAAAGCTCAGCGTTGTCCCAAAGTTCTGTGTACCGTTCTGGATGAGCGAGCACAGGTAACCGACCTTTACGTCGTAGCTCAAATACCCGATCGACCATATTCAAGGGGATTTCGTTAGGGGGGATTTCTATGAGGATTGCTGGCCCTTGGTCATAGGATGGGATGGTGTCCTCGGTGAAACGCTGATGAAAAACCGAGTCCCACATATTTTCCGCCGCCAAATGAAGCGATACAGGCAAGTCGTTCTCGGAGACAATCTCATTTGCTTTTGCAAACGCTGCTTCAATTTCCTGTGCGCTGGGGAGAAATTGACCGGCTTTCTGATGCGGGGTCGCACAAACCTCAGAAAACCCCAAATCAATCAGGCCGCGAAGCATCGCAAGGGTAGCCTCATGGCTTTGGGAACCGTCGTCGATCCCCGGAAGGATGTGGCTGTGAAGGTCGAGGAAATCCACGGATTCGCTATCATGCGGGTAGGTTGCGCGACCTTCAAGAGGAACTGGTGGCGGGGAGCTGGTCGCGATGATATATTCGTGCGTTAGGGACGCAATCGCGGCTTTTTAGAGGGTATATGTCTGACAAAAACGAGAGCTCCGTCTTATTTTCGCTGAAAGAACTTCGTAACTTGCAAGATCAGCGCGTCGCTGATGAGGAGCGGGCGAAGAAGGAGGCTGAGGAGGCACAGCTTCGGGCGAAAGAAGAAGAGATAGAGCGTGCTCGCCAAGCTGAGGAAGCCGCAAGACAAGCCGAGATTGAAGCGGAAAGGCAAGCGCGCGAGCGTATTGAAACCGCCGCACGCCAAGAACGGATGCAGCTCGAAGCGCAGGAGCAAAAGGCGCGTACTCAAGCGCAGCTCTTACTTAACGAAGAACGGCAGTCGCGTGAGCTTGAGATTCAGGCGATTGAAACCAAGAAGAAGCGGCCCGTCGCATTGATTGCAACCGCTGGTCTCTTGTTCGCAGCTTTGGCGGGGCTAGCTATCTTTCTGTTCGTTCAACAACGAGCCGAGGTTGCGGAACAGACCGAGCGGCGAAACGAGCTCTTAGCGCTTTCGATGGAAATCGAGAAACAAGAACAGGCTCTTGATGCGCTGGCGGAGCAAAAAGACGCCGCGTACAGAGACTTGGTCGCTTCGAAAAGGCAACTCGACAAAGAGGAGAACGCCCGTCTTCGTGAAGAGGCCAAACGCCGGCAGGAGCGGGAGCGTGAAAAGTTGGCTCAGCTAAAAGAGCGCGAGCGAATTGCGCGAGAGAAAGCAGCTAAGTTGGAAGCGCGAAGAAAACAGGAAGCAAAGAAAGTTAAGAAGGGTAAGAACTGCGACCCGAACGACCCCTTATGCGGACTCTAATAGGATCTGTGAATCATGTTTACGAAGGAACTTGCATTCGTATCCAGAACGCGTGAACGTTCCGAGCAATAGTTAAATGGCCGACGGCAACGACAATTCTGTTCTTTTTTCCCTTAAAGAGCTCAAGAGGATCGAGACCTCTAGAGTCGAGGAAGAGAATGCAGCCAAACAACGCGCTGAAGAAGAGCGTCGGCTGGCTGAAGAAGAGGCTGTTCGCCAACGTCAGGCGACGGAACAGGCCAGGATTCAAGCAGAGCAAGACGCGATCCGACAACGGGAAGAGGACGAAGAACGGCGGGCGCGTGAAGAGCAGTTGAAGGCGGAAGCCGCGGCTCGCCTGGTTCAGGTTAAAGAACAAGCAGAGCGTGAGAAGCAGCTCCTAGAAGAGGAAATGCAGCTTCGGACCGCTCAGGCCACCAAAGCGAAGCCGATCGCGTTACTTGCAATAGCCGTGGGGCTAGTAGTGGCAGTTGGTGGGCTCGGCGTCTACCTCTATGGTCAAAGCCAGGAGGCAGAAGCTCGCGAACAAGCCTACCAGGCTAAAGTCAGTGCGCTCCGCGCTAAAGTGGAAGCTCAGAAAAACAAGATCCGCGGACTCATTGACATGAAAGATGCTCGTTACGAGGCGATCTTAAAAGCGTCTGTTGGGCCGGAAACCGATACGGCGGAGGCGAATTTAACCTCGTTAGAATCGGAAATCACGGAAGAGAAAGTACAGTTACGCAAGCTACAACGAGAATTCAAGAAGCTTGCGGACGAGGGTGTTGATGGTGCGGGCGGAGAAACTCCAAAGCCAGCACCTGAGGAGTAACTACTCCCCTTCTGCGATAGGAGGCAATTCCAGTCTGGGTGTGTAGAGCAGGCGCGCTTTGTTCTCGGCAACGAGTTCATCTTTCAGTAGCTCGTTATCAGGCCACGTGAAGCGTCTGCGTATCTCGTTTTTCCTCCACCAAGTCTCACCCTTTTTGAAAAACCGATGGTTCTTCTCATAAACCTCGACCCGCCATCCTGGATCAATAGTCGTACGAAGTTCTACCTGAAGTTGTTTTTCGACAATCTCAGCGATAACCAAAACGGGGTAGGGCAGAGGGTTCTGAAACCGAAGGTTGGCGTAATTGAACGCAACTGTCGCCCCCAGACCAAAAGGCACTTGACGATTATTGTCGGGGTAAAGGTCGAGAGAGTGCCTGTGCCGTTCGACAATCTTCATGCCTCCCTTGAGTGCTACCTGAAAGAGAGCATTGGAAAGCTTGCACATGCCCCCTCCGACTCCGTTGGTCATCTTTTCGTCATGGAGTTCGCGACCTCGCAAAAAACCTCGGAGCCGACTAGGACGCCCCACTAGGGCGTGAAAAGAGAAAACTTGGTTTGGTGCTATCCGGATTAGGTGCACTCGTGCAGCTGCTGTAGCGACGTTTTGCTTTTTTGCTCGCGCAAGATCGTCATCTGCCTCGAGTTGCCGGTAAATGGGTGAGCATCGCTGGTCCAAGAGGTACGGAAAAACCGCTCTATGCCCCTTTTGCCGGGCAGCGTTCCAGTTTTGTAGTGCTCGTTTAGGTGTGTGTTTCGCGCGGGCGATCTCAACGCGAACATTATACGGCAGCCAGTTGCGAGCTATTTGTTTGAGATCTGGCATTGCCCGATTGTAACGCTACGGCATCACGAATTATTCCATGTGACGAAGCTCACGTTATGTTGAGCTTACTGAATTTCGGTGTTCTTCGCCTGCGCTAGGATTTGTATTTGGTAAGGCGAACGCTTTGAGACACTGCCATCTTTAACAACGATCCAATTTACACCCCGGAGGCCGGCCGGGATGTGGACGGCGATTTCTGTTCCATCTTCTGAAACGTCTTCGACCTTGAGGCGGTATTTGCCAAAGTACACTTTAGCTTGTTGGCTTAAGGCGCTGCCATACACTACGAAGGTCTCGCCGGGACTTGCTTTTCGGATGCTCAAGTCGGTGATGGTTAACTTTTTGGGAATCCCAATTTTGCCCACAGTGCCGGATTGATTTCCCCGCCTAACAGAGATGTCGGCACTCTTGGTCCCTGGGGAGTCCGCTGGAACCCTAAATCGAAGTCGGTTTTTCCTTACTTGAACCACGTGGGCTTTATGGTTGTTAACGAAAATCTCATCGTCGGCTTGGAAACCAGCGCCCAGGAGCTCTACTTCACTTCCGGGTGACGCAACCTTGGGCCAAACCCTTTTCACCGTCGGAATTCCAACAATGGAGAGTCTCTCACTCTTGTCACTCCCACCAGGGCTACGTACTTCGAGTCGAGCGGCACCTTGCGTGTCATTGGGTGTTTTCACATCCATCCAGTCGGAACCGCGAGCGACAACGGTTACAGCCTTGCCATTCAAGAAGACTTTTGAGCCGCCAAGGTTGGTGCCGCTAATACGAACTTTTCCGCCGGGGGCGCTACTGGTCGGTTCGATTTTAGAAATTCTTGGAGCCGGGCTCGTTATAGAGAAGAGTTCAGACGACCGAACGCTTAGGTCCTTTCGTGTGACTCGAATTTTGCCAGTAGAAGCATCCGTGGGTATTTCTATTACGAGGACGTTTTCTGTCGTCGAAACCAATTTTGCCTCTTTGTCTCCGATGGAAACGTTTACCCCCGGCGCGAACCCCTCGCCGCGAATGAATACGCGCGTTCCTGCAATACCTGCGACAGGACTGAACGAGTGAATTCTTGGTGCCGCTTCTGGGCCAGCCCATGAAGAAGAAACACAAAGAAAAAGAGAACCGAAAACAAACAACAAATTTTTCATAACTACTTTCTACGAATTCGACCCTTGCCAAGTCGGTCGAGGTATTCTGCTATGAGATATACATCGTCTCTTTGAAACTTTCGACGATCCCATGAAGAACAAAAAGCTCCTTCGTACAGGGCGCGGTCTAAGCCTATGGGATCTCCGCCAAAACAAGACTCGAGCAGTGCAGATTCATCGACTTCAATGGCAGGTAAGTTCGCTGGAGCTCTCGGTTTCCCCGCCCGAAGCCGTTCTTCATCTAGGAGGTCGCTTAGGTCGGCTGCCGTTTCAACGCGCTTGGTTAGCGGAGGCAAATCAAACATTTTGCTTAGGTGAGCGATGACCGACGTATGGTCACGGACGGTTGAGCTCACGTGACCCTTCTTTACGTACGGCCCCGCGACCAAGGCAGGAACACGGAAACCTAGTTGATCGAAGCCCATGTCCGCTCGATCGTCTTGGGTTTTGGGCGGTGGGACTTGATCGAAGAAACCGCCATTTTCGTCGTATGTGACAACCATTAAGGAGTTGTTCCAATGCGGGCTGTTGGCGAGCGCATGATAAATGGACGATATGAGTTGTTGCCCAAGCATGGGGTGATGAGGGGGGTGGTCATCGTTGCTCTGAAATGCCGGATCGATGAATGAGACCTCGGGTAGTGTTCCGTGCTCGGCGTCGATGAGAAAACGCTGGAAATTATTTTGGCGGTTGTCCCAATTGATGCTGCTGAACAAAGCCGCGAAGGGCAGGTCGTGGTAGTAGTAGCCCCAACTGACGCCAGCATCGTCGAGTTGGTTCATTACCGTTGGCCATGCAAAGGTCCCTGGCTTGTTGTCTTTTTGCCCGTTGGACTGACCGCTGAGTAGGAAGAACCGGTTTGGCCATGTTGGGCCCAGAACTGATGAGAACCAGGCGTCGCAGGAGGCATATTCGTCCGCTAGAGCCCACGAAAAGGGCATATCTTCTCTGAGGAGATACCCCATAGCGTAGGGAGGAACGTTGTCGCCGTGGCGGTCATAATAGGCTCTGAGAAACCCGTCATTTTTTCCTGCATTGAACTGGAAATGCGATTGGCTCCAGTTGTGCGGAGGATCGGGCATGCAATGAGTGCTGTCATGATAGACGCGAACCATCTCACCCATCCTGTCTGGGTTTTGGAGATCCGGGGAGATACCTAAACCTGGGAACCCCTGTAGCGCGCGAGCGCCTAGAACGTGGTCGTAGGAACGGTTTTCCATCATCAGGACGACAACGTGAGAGATAACCCCCGGTTCTTCTGCATCGCAGCCTCCCAAGAGGTTAGGTATCGCCGTTGCACCGGCAATTGCGCCCATACTTTTGAGTGCATCTCTCCGTTTCATCAAGCCGAACCTACCAGGTCCAGTTGCCCTGAATCTGGAACTAGCGAAGCAAAATACAGGCTTTTTTGAAACAGTTTTCCACCAGCGTTCATTGCTCCACTGGGGTCGTTCAGGGTTTGCGAACCCAAACGCGTAGCTCGACGTCTTGGCTGGTGCCAGTGGTTTGCACCACGCCCGCCACTTGGGCAGAAGGGGTGGTGGGAGTGAGCCCAATTGGAAGTACTTGAAATTCAGGGACGCCCTGGTGCGTTAGGACCCATGCGACTTCTTTAGCGGTTTTCGAAGCTCGATCCTGGTTTGCCTCGGAATCTTTACCGCCGTCGGCGAATCCGATCACAACGAGCCGCACGGAGGGATTTTTTTTCAGAGCATCTACGATCGGCGCAAGTGCGTTGACGTCCTTAACCCGGAGAGTACCGTTCTTCTTCAGGCGAATTCTGTCGCCGATCTTCCCAAGATTCTGGAATACATCGGGGAGTTCATCTGGACAACCGTCTTCATCTTTAAAACCGTTTAGGTTTTCCTTGCGATCCTGACAGAGATCAAACTCGTCTATCACGTAGTCACTATCGGCATCGATTTCCGGACAGCCGTCGCTGTCAGCTAGCCCGTCGCGATCTTCCGGGTCATTGGGGCATTGATCGGACTTTGACAACACGGCGTCTCGATCCGGGTCGTTTTCCGGGGCCGATGGTGGGGGTTGCGGTACGACGCGAGCCGGTTTTGTTTTCGAACGGTTAAATATTTTATAGGCCGAAAACATGACCTGGAACTCAGGAGAAATGACCGTGTCATTCCGTCCCTCGTATAGGGCGACTCGAGCGTCGAGTCTAAAGCCCATCCAGCCGAGGCGCTCAAAAGCACCGCCCCCTCCTAAAAAACCGACTGGGGCTACGCTATTGGCGTACGTATTTCCGCGGTTTGAAAACGACATGGCAAGACCTGTACCGGCTAGCAAATTGGGATAGAGAAGTCGGCCGGGAAGCGGGTTGAAGGCGATTTGAACCTCCGGAGTAACGATGAATACGGAGGCGATGTTGTCGTTTGTCGCGGTGTTGGACATTGTCACCGACGCTTCCACAGCAAAGCGGGAGCTCAGCCAGTACGTAGCTCGTGGCCCGAAAATCGGAGCTGAGCGCAAGCCGGATACGCCTTGGTGGCCCAGTTTCGTGTTGTTCGAGTACGCTTGTAGGCCAAAATAACCACCGACATCAAAACGCTTGCCTGTAGGGCCTTCTGGTTCGGCTAGAACGATACTCTCACGTGGAACGAGTACAAATAGTAGAGCTAATCCGGCGATTGTCCTCATGACGTGGTCAAAACTACCACCTCCACCTATTCCTCCGTACTTTTCGACCCTATCGCCGGAGGCTTCGGTAAGGGTACAATATGGGTAGTGGGGACTGAGCACGAAATGGGGCCAGGGCAAGAGCCGATGACCACCGGTGTTTGGTCTGAACACCTAGCAAACGGCACTTTGCTAGCGGACTACCACATCGAGTCAACCGTAGCGCAAGCTGGGTTCTCAACCGTGTATCGCGCCGACGATGTTCGAACAGGAAGGACCGTTGCCATCAAGGTCCTTCGTAAACAGCTCGCTCAGAGTGCCAAAGGCGTCGCTCGGTTTCAGCGAGAGTTCGACGCACTTCAGGGATTGAGGCATCCAAATATCGTTGAGATGATCGCTCACGGCGAGCTTCCTGATGGTAGGCCATATCTGGTAATGGAATGGATCTCGGGGCCAACCCTTCGTGACTGTATGGTCGAGGGCCGCTTCAAAGTCGAAGAAGTCTGCGCGATCGCTGCCCAATTGGGAGCTGCCTTGGCAGCATCTCACGATGCGGGTGTTGTTCACCGCGATCTGAAGCTTTCAAACGTCATGATCATTGGTGGACGTAGCAATCCAACTGTCAAGCTTGTCGATTTTGGAATTGCCAAGCCAATTGATCCTGCAGAGGCTGCCCGGACTGCGCTTACGACAACGGGACAAACTTTAGGAACGCCTTTCTCAATGGCTCCCGAACAAATTACCGGTAAACCTCTCGACGGGCGAACAGATGTCTACGGCATGGGCGTCATGTTGTATGAGCTTTTGACAGGTGTTCGGCCCTTTACTGGGACTTCGGCTATTGAAGTCGCCCAAAAACACTTGAGCCAGATGCCGCCGCCACCAAGCGAGGTTGTTCCGGTAGACAACGCAATCGACGAAGTGATCATGCGGTGTTTAGCCAAGAAGCCTTCTCAACGATTTGCCACTCCGAAGGATGTAGCTGATGCCTTGGAAGAAAGTCCGGGCAATGACACGATTCGCCAAGAAGCGATATCGGCAAACACGGTTCCCGCAGTTGGCCTTCACGTGCAAGTTTCGCTGTCCTGTGAAGAGTCTGAGCTAGAAGATTCTGCATTCGAGAATATATCCACGACTGTCGATGGGATAAGAAAGGCATGCTCGGAGTTGGGACTTCGTGTCCCTCTCGGCGATGGCAGGAGTTTCCTAGCGGTCGCATCGTTACCGCCGGATGCTCCAAGCGCCAAAGCACTGCGAGAGAAAATTCTAGCGTGTGCTGCTGAGCGACTACGTAAAGCAGAAGAGCTATTTCCCGCCGATGGCAAGGTTCGGCTGACACTGCATGCGCACTCCGCTCAAGCGCAGACGATTTTTATTGGCGGAGCCACTGAATTTATCGGCGGCGACTTATTCGAGCTCGATTCCTGGGTAGCTGAAGCAGGTGGTTCACATGCACTTTTTGCTGGCGACAGCATGCTTGAAGAGCTTGGAGAGCAAGTATCTAGCTCGCCGGTTACGGGAAAATTGTACAAGCGCGTTCTGCCGAGTTAGCTTTTCGCCGCTATGGTAAAGGGCTTTGAAAAGCACCAGGAGAGGCTACGGGCCATTGAGTCTTATGGGAAAGAGCTCGCTCGCCGGGCTGCACGACGTTGTGAGCTTTGTAAAGAAAACAATGAGCCCCGCGCCTGGGATAGTGCCAAAGACGAAGAGCCAAGTCTTGAAACGCTTATTTTACTTTGTATTCGCTGTCGAAACTTCGCAGACGGAAAAACGCCCGACGAACGGACTTTACGGTTTCTGGAGGAGGCTGTTTGGAATGAGCACCCGCATGTTGCAGGTCTCGCGAAGAGCCTTCTGGCTCGTGTAGATACCGACTGGGCAAGGCGAGTCATGGATATGTTGACCTGAATGCCCTTTGTGCGGTTGAGCCAGACACCACAATAGGGTATCCATGGTGCTCTGGTGCCGTGGCCAAGTGGTAAGGCAGTGGTCTGCAAAACCACGTATCGGCGGTTCGACTCCGCCCGGCACCTTTTATCAAAAATTTCAAAGTTGAAA
>CAYPIX010000023.1:0-3690 GCA_964410875.1 uncultured Kofleriaceae bacterium | reverse complement strand
TTTTATCAAAAATTTCAAAGTTGAAATTTTCTTTGGCCGCGGGCGCTTTTTATCAAAAATTTCAAAGTTGAAATTTTCTTATGTAAGTAGCCAGGCGACGGCGATGAAGATGGCCAGTCCGAAATACAGTCTCCACATGTTTAGAGTTTGACCCGGGGGATAAGGGACGCAACTCGGTTGGCCAAGATGTAATGATTATGGCAGGGCGTTACAAATCGGAAAAAGAATGGGATTTGGGTTAGAACTTATTTCGACCTGGTGCGTTTCCGCATAGATGCGCATGATTCGTTCGCTATCTGTTTTGACCTACACGGCTGGAATCCTTGCAAGTCTTACCTGTTCGCCTGGACAGGGGGGGGCGTCTTTCTCTGCGTACCCATTAGACACCGTCGGGCGAGTCGTTCCTGAAGACAAGCCACTTCCATGTGCTCGCGACGCTGCATCATACGACGGTACAAAGGTCCGCTATCGAAAACCTGTAAGGGTAAATGAACACTTCAAAGAACGACTGGTTCAGTTTGAGACCATTCTTGAGGAAGTTGCAGTGGCTCATTATGGACGTAGCCCTGCGCGAATTCGCCATTTGGGTTCGTATAACTGTCGACGAATTCGTGGTTGGCCTGACTGGATTTCTGAACATGGACTGGCTAATGCAGTTGATATTGAATCGTTCGAATTCAACCGTGTGCCCAGATCTGCGCGCAAGAAGACGGCCCGGCGGCTGCGAAAACCTTTCAAGGTAAGCGTTGAAAAGCATTGGTCCCCCACCAGTGAGAATATTCATGCGCGATTTCTGCGGGCGTTGACCGATCGTCTAATCGAAGAGGGAACGTTCAGAGTCATGTTGGGGCCGGGATATAACGCTGGACACAAAAACCACTTTCATTTCGATATGTCGCCATACGCTTTCATTAAGCTCTGATTCCGCAAGTAGGATTCAACGGTGACAGAGGCCGCGAAATAAGAGACTACTTGGGGTATGGTTCAACAAATTCTGACCCATCCCGGGGGAGCGCATAAAGATGATCTGCTTGCAGTTTGTGTGCTGGCGGCCAAATACAAGGCGCCGGTTGCACGCCGAGAGCCAACGGCCGATGAGCTCGCTAACCCCAACGTTGCTATCGTTGATATTGGAGGAAGTCATGAGCCTAGACTCATGAACTTTGACCACCACCATTTCCCCCGTGAGAGCCCTCCTACCTGTGCCTTGAGCTTGGTTTTGGACTCGATGGGGCTTTATGAAGATGCGCTTCAGTTCTGTGATTGGCTGGAGCCTGCCGAGTGGTTTGACTCTCGGGGACCAAAGAAAACCTCGGAATGGCTTGGCGTTCCAAGGCGTGCGATTTCCCAACTCAACTCCCCCATAGACATCACTCTGCTTCGTCGTTTTGCGAAGTCGACTGAGATACAGACGGATAACCCTCTCTACTTGTTTATGGAAATGGTCGGCCAGGATTTATTAGATTACCTGCATCTTGCCAGGGAAAGACTGGACTTTGTCTCCAAACATTCGGAGCGGTGGTCAATAAAATGCGGAGACGATGTCATAGAAACGGTCTTCCTTCCACGAACGGAGCCCCCCGCCGATGAGCCGAGTGCAATGCTTGGGAGTTTTATTCGTTCAGAGAAACTGGAGTCTACTATCGCCGCAATCGTTTACCCGGACCGGCGTGGGGCTGGCTTTGGGATTGGACGGTATGAAGATCATCCGAACCTGGACTTCTCCAAGGTGGAGGCTGAGGATGATGTTCACTTTGCCCACAAGAGCGGCTTTATGTGTAAAACCTCAGCGGTAGAACCAGACAGGCTCAAAGAACTGATTAAAGCTGCCTGGCGAAGGTCTTAAAGTAGAGCCGTCGGCGGGTATTACTCCCCCATACATAGGGAGTTCTTGGGGCCAGCCAAGAATAAAGTAAAAGGTTGAGTTTCAGTAGGTTAGAGGGCCAAATCGAGCGGTCTCAGAATTGCAAATTCCCGTGAGATGGGTTCTGTCGAAGCAACCATACTTAAAGCGGCCACGAAACTCTTTGAGAAAAGAGGTCTCGAAGACGTAAGCGTTCAGGACATTTGTCGCGAAGCGGCTGTGAATAGAACTACGTTCTATCGACACTTCAAGAGCAAGAATGAAGTCCTTTCCGCCATTATGCCGGCAAAATTTAAGAAACTGATGGAGGTTTTTGTCGAGAATTTAGGAACGGAAGGGTCCTACACCGAGCGGTTGATCGAAGCGTTAGCCCCGATATTACACGAGGTCGATACAGACCCTCTATTAAGCGCTTACGCCAAGGAGGCATTTACCGCCTCAAAGACCGACAGACTTTCACAAATCCGTACTAGATTTGTAGATTCGATTCAAAATGTGGCTGTCGGTCTCCTTCAGAAATCTAACGACTCAGGAGAAGCTTACCGAGAGGACCCAGAAGCGACCGTGGCTGTTTGTACAGCAATGATATTTGGCTGGTGCTCACAACCCAAAGCTCTACGCACTGTGACCAACGATCGTTTTTGCGAAGCAATGAAAGTCATGCTTATCAACGCTCACAAAACATCCGCTCGCGACCCGCGAAACGAAGAGAACCGGATGCCTAAAGCGGCCAACGGGTAACTGTAGATTTGCGCTTCTAGTCTACGAGAACAACAATCTTTCCACGCGCAGAACCGCTATCCATGAGCTGGTGCGCCTTATGGAGATCGGAAAAAGGGAAAACCTTGTGGAGGTTCAAGCGGTAGCTACCGCTCTCGACTTCGTTGACAGCTTCCTGGAGGGTGGCTGCCGCGTCGCGGGCTTTGGACTCGCCAGAATTAAAACTTGTGAGCTTAACGCCATGCGGAATGTCGACCATTGGTTGAAAATCGGAAAACACCCATTGGTTTCCGAGAATACCCGTATTGCAAACAGTCCCGCCGAGTTTTGCGCATTGCAGTGAATCTCTCAGGGTTTTTACCCCGATGAGTTCCAAAACGTGATCGACGCCCTCGGGAACTTGGTCGCGAAGAGTTGTCGAGATCGTTCCGTTATCCAAGAGGCTAACGTCTGCACCACATTCTTTTAGGAGGGACTGTTTATCCTGTTTCCTTGTGGTTGCCAGGACTTTTGCGGATAGTTTTTTGCAAATTGTGATAGCGGCTAAACCTACAGAGGAGGTACCGCCTCGAATGAGAACACTGTCGCCTTTACACACTCCCAAAATTTCTACGCAGGAACCCCACGCGGTTAGAAACGTTTCAGGAATAGCGGCAAGCTTTTCCCATGGCAAATCGGTGGACAAGGGGGCGACGTGAGCTTCGGGTACTATGGTGTACTCAGCGTACGAGCCGTCGAAGTCTCGGCCCATTCCTCCCATGAGAGCACAGACTTTTTGTCCTGGAGAGAGCTCCCCTCCTGGCGCGGAGACGACTTCGCCGACGCATTCGATACCAAGGATACGAGGAAAAACAACTGCGCCACCGGAGTGACCTTGCCTTGTGAACATCTCGGCGCGATTTAAGCCAAATGCTTTAACCTTGATTAAGATCCAACCGGGTTTCGGCCTGGGTCGAGGGAGTTCGCGCAAGACAAGAGACTCTGGTTGCCCTGGCGCGATAACTTGGTAGGCCTTCATCGAGTTCGGCATTGAAAAAACCTATAACTCAGCCCGACAGGTTGTTCGAAAACGCTTTGGTTCAGTCATGACTGGCATGAGTACACGC
>CAYPIX010000022.1:0-41049 GCA_964410875.1 uncultured Kofleriaceae bacterium | reverse complement strand
CGTCGGGCCCTTTCCGCGGCTATTCTCGTATTTTACGCCTTTATGTTCTTGCTGGTGGCTTTTCAGCCGCCGATGCCTGGCTGGGGCGCGTGTTTTTCCGGTATGGCGACGGTTTATGGCCTGGCCTTCTTTGGCTTGGTCGCTGGCTACTTTTGGGCACGCTGGTACTCCATTGGCTTAGGCATTTCTGGTGCTATCAGCGCTGGATTCTCACTTTGGCAAATCGGACCGGAACCAGCCCTTCTGTTCTACGGCGGCAGTCACGCTGCCATCGCCTTGATGCTTTGGGGAACAGGCATGGCAAAAATTTTTGATGGCCGCAAAGAGTGGCGAGAGAAGTTTCATCTCGACCAAGCAGCAACCGACCGCCTTGGTAAGGCCGTGGTTCGTATGGCAGTGAGCCTCCCATACATGGTCATGTACGCTCTGGCTCCGAAGGACGACACTGGATCTCTAATCCTCGGCTTAGGCGCTCTGCTCTTTGCTGGGTGGGGCTTTAAGAATGTTCTCCGTATGCGGAGTGTTGGGCTAGTCGCTTACGCCGGCTCAGCCTTTCTCTTGCTAGGCTCACTCGTGCGGGCTTCAGCTTCCAACCAGACTTTTCTCTGGGTTTACGGTACTAGCGCGCTCGTAGCAGCAACTGCGGCCCTAGCGCTCTTTGCCAAGCCCACAATCGCATTCCTTCGCGACTAAGCCTTCGGCCCGGCCGCTTTGGTTTCTGCGCTCGCTCCTTCAGCAAACTTTTTGAAGTTCTCGCTGAATAGGCTAGCCAGCTTGCTCGCAGTTTCGTCGTATGCGCCCTTGTCCGACCAGGTGTTCTTGGGCCAAAGAAGCTCGTTAGGAACACCCGGGCATGAGGTTGGAACCTCAAATCCGAATACCGCGTCTTTCTTTGTCTCCACCTTCGCCAGCTCGCCTGAGTGAATGGCATCGACGATTGCTCGCGTATAAGAGAGTTTCATACGCGATCCTACGCCATAGGCTCCTCCGGACCAGCCCGTGTTGACAAGCCATGCGCGAGCGCCGTGTTTTTTCATTTTCGCCGCTAGGAGCTCAGCATACTTGGCGGGATGCCACACCATAAATGGTCCACCGAAACAAGGTGAGAATGTGGCCTCTGGTTCTTTCACACCCATTTCCGTACCCGCCACCTTCGCCGTGTACCCGCTGATGAAATGATACATCGCCTGTGACCCGGTCAAACAACTAACTGGCGGCAAAACACCGAACGCATCGCAGGTCAGAAAAATGACATTATTGGGGTGCCCACCCTCGCAAGGAATTTTCGCATTGGCGATGTATTCGATTGGATACGAACCACGCGTATTCTGCGTAAGGGATACATCTTTGTAATCCACCTCTCGGGTCGCCGGGTCATAGACAACGTTTTCCAAAATGGAGCCAAACCGGAGCGCCTGGTAAATATCGGGCTCGGCTTCGGCAGAAAGATCGATCACCTTGGCATAGCAACCTCCCTCAATATTGAAGACACCGTCATCGCCCCAGCAATGCTCGTCGTCCCCTATCAGATTCCGTTTTGGATCCGCTGACAGCGTGGTTTTCCCAGTGCCAGAGAGCCCAAAAAGGATCGAGGTCTCCTTGTTTTCTTTGTCCTCAGTCGACGAACAGTGCATGGAGAGCACGCCGTCCTTCGGCATGAGATAGTTCATGATGGTGAAAACACCCTTTTTCATCTCACCTGCGTACTGGGTCCCCAGAATAACAAACTCGTGACTCGCCAAATTCAGCGAGACGCTGGTCGTCGAGGTCATGCCGGTGGTGTACCTATTCGCTGGGAACTGGCCGGCGTTGTAAATCACGTAATCGGGTTCTCCAAAGCTAGCCAATTCTTCTTTGGATGGGCGAATCAACATATTGTGCATGAACAGGGCGTGGTAGGCGCGAGCGCAGATGACACGAACCGAAATTCGCTTTTTCTTATTCCACCCAGCAAACGCATCGACGCAATACAGGCGTTCACGCGTGTTGAGATAATCGATAGCTCTTTCTCTATTAATTTGAAACGTGTGCTCGTCCAGCTTCACGTTCACATCTCCCCACCAAATATTCCCACTGGTGCTTTCTTCGTCGACAATCCGTTTGTCTGTCGGGCTACGACCGGTCTTCTCTCCGCTCATCGCCACAAGCGCGCCAGTCGCGGTTATTGCGCTACCTTTTTCATTCTGCAGTGCCGCTTCGTACAGTGCCGAAGGAGCTGCGTTTCTCACAATATCGGTAACGTGTATTCCGTGCCCCGAGAGGCTGAACTGATTTGCTTTTTCGCTTGTTTCGCCCATTTAGCCACCTACTCTATCGAAAATCCGACCACTTCGAAAACCGTGATGGCTCAGATTGTCAAAGGTTCCCTGGCCTCGAGTCTGCTGTAAGTAAGTGCCAGCCATATAAATACGAGGTTTGTCTTGCGGGAGCACCCCTTCTCGTATCAACCTCTCGAATATGACGTCTGTTCGCTTTGCTTGGGTCTCGGGATTGATTGGTTTTTGGGCGGTTTCCGCCATGTTTGCTGGAGATGCGAATGCGCAGCGCGGCAAGAAATCCAAACCCGCGTGCGGGATCAAATATCTTCCTCTTGCCGAGGGTAACTCTTGGACTTACGCATCGGTAGACCAGAGCCCTATCAAGAGACGCGGTATCAAAATGCCTCCACCAGCCTCTTTCACTGCAACCGTAATTTCTGTGAAGGGAAGCTCAAATTCCGCCACGGTGACGCTCGAGGAATCATACCGGGATGAAAAGAAGCAAACCACGATCACCTGCGACTCGAAAGGTATGGTCGTTGATCCGCAAAGTTTCTTCTACACAGGCGAGGTAGGCGGCGGAATCGGGATGACGATTACTGATATCAAGCGAAGCGAGACCACCTGGCCCGGAAGAAGCGGCTTTTCTAAAGGGGGAACTTGGCGCGAAGACATCGTAGCAACGGTTACTCGAGCGGTCGCCCCTGGCGCAAAGCTGGAAAAACATCAGGCTGCGCGTTTTGAAATAGAGCGAACCGTGACAGTCAAAGGAAAAGAAACCGCTACCACCCCGATGGGTGAGTTTCGCAGAGCCCAGTTGGTCAAACTAGACATCGAGGGACGAGCAACTGGCGAAGGGGAAAAGAGCGTCGGTATGCCGACCGCAGAAGCCAAGTTTTGGTTCATTGACAAAACTGGTGTCGTCAGAGTTGAGAACCGCTTCGGTCATATATGGGAACTTACCCAGACCGTTCCACCACAAGCGGCCCGATAGCCGTCTAGATCTTCGCGAGGGCGCGAAACGTGAGGTAGTTGCCTTCGGGGAAGCCTGGCCTACCCGGGTGATCGGAATCGGCCGTGGCCCGAAGGATGTACTTCCACTCCTCGGCAGGCAGTGCCTGCGACAGCACGTCGTCAAAGTCGGCGTGGGTCACGTGACTTGAACAAGAGGCCGTGCAGAGTACGCCACCAGGAGACACCGCTTGCCCCGCGAGAGTGTTGAGTTTTTTGTATGCGTTTAGGGCTTTCTTCTTCGCCTGCTCATTGGGTGCAAAAGATGGTGGATCGCACACCACCACGTCGTATTGGGAACGTCCATTCTTTTCCAGAAACTCGAAGACGTCTTTGGCTATGAACTCCGCTGTCCCCGCCCCACTAGAGGTTTCTACATTTCTCTTGGCTGTAGCCAACGCCGGTTCGGCCTGATCGACAAACGAAACATTGCGAGCTCCGGCTGCCATTGCGTGCACACCAAAGCCACCCGCGTAGCAAAAAAGATCCAAAACTCGTTTTCCGGCAAGTGAGCCCACAAACCGACGATTGTCTCTCTGGTCCAAGAAAAAACCGGTTTTGTGACCATGCCTTACATCCACATGAAAACAAGCCGGCCCTTCTTTGATCGCAACCTCTTTGGGAGTCTTTCCTTCGAGCTGCACCCCATCCCGACACCAAACCGAATCGAGAGCAATTCCCGCTGACCGAATCCCTTCCAGAACCCAGTCAATCCGCGACTTCCAGAATGCCCGAGAACCGCGGCCGTCGTACTTGAGCACGCCGTGTCCTGCGTACCAATCAAAAATCAACCCGGGCATCCCATCACCTTCGCCGTGAATCAGCCGCAGCGCATCAAATTCTTGTAACCGTGGGTGCTGCGCGCGCCAATAAGTTGCCGCATGCGACTTCTTACGTACCCAGCCTGCGTCGGGAGCTTTCGTGCCGCCGAGCTCGAGCATTCGACAACGAATCGGCGATCTTGGATCTAAAAAAGCCACTCCTAATGGCCCTTTATCGTCGCGAATGACCGCGACCTGACCTGACTCAACCCCCCGCGGCAAACGCACAGCTCGGTCGTACACCCATGGGTGCCCGCGTAAAATGGAGCGGCGCAGTGGCTTCGCCAGGGAAACAACTGGCAACGCTCCTGTGGTACGACGCGCCATGCGCCAGACCCTACCAAGAGTCGGAATCATTGCGACTTCCTTTTTGTTGGTTGGATGCGGAGGCCGCGGACTTTCCAGCTACCGGGGCACGGAAGTGCCCGTTTCCCGCCAAGCCGATGCGGAAATGGTTACGGTGAGCTCGGGTGTTTACATCTCAGGCTCGACCTCCGAGTCTAGAGAAACGGCCTATCGTACCTACGAACAAACTGCGGGGCACAACGCAGCAAGGCGAAACCGGTGGTTTGACCGCGAAGAACCTCAAACCAAACGGTCTGTGCCCAGTTTCCTTATCGATAGGACACCGGTCACAGTAGCTGCTTACGCCGAGTTCGTTGCCGACACGGGCGCCCTTCCGCCCTCCATCGATGAAGAGATGTGGAAAAAACAAGGTTTTGTGCAGGACTACCAAGACGAGGTCGCACCACTTACCTGGAAGAGCAAAACGCCGCCTGCCAATCTTATGAATCACCCCGTCGTCCTCGTTACTCACGAGGAGGCACGTGCGTATTGCCATTGGCGGGGAACAGTCGTGGGCTCAAAAAGAACCCTGCCCTCGCAACATGAATTCGAAAAAGCCTCTCGCGGCCCGAACGGGAACCGCTACCCCTTTGGAGATACCTACGATTCTGATTTACTTCACGGTGCCCATACGACCATCCGCTCTACCGTACCTGTTGGCCAATACCCAAGGGGGGCGAGTTTCTATGGAGTACTTGGACTATCGGGGAACGTGTTCCACTGGACCCGAGACGTTTTTGACAAAGACAGAGCCGTGGTGAAGGGGTCCGCCTGGGACGACTTCGGCGGCGTCGGACGGGGTGCGGCAAGGCATGGTCGCCGATATTGGGTACGACATGTCCTTGTGGGCTTCCGATGCGCCGGTCCCGAATAGTCAGATTCGCATATTGAAGCGATATCCGTCGAAGCTGAGCTTAAAAATGGCACGCTTACAAACGGCAACATCACTTTCCACGAAACCTTTAATCGGGCCCTTCTTCGAAGGCAAGACGTAACGGTAGGTTCCGCTCGCAGAATCGGTAAGACTCTTCTTCGACTTGCACGCCTTTCGAAACAGGGCGTTGACCACCATTTCCGGCAAAGGTGGCAAGTACCTGTCGGTTACGTCTGCCCATTTTCCCTTTTCATCGAGCTGGAATACGCTCGCCAACCGTTTCAACCTGTCTTCCGCGAAAGATCCGCCGGCCACCACAAAGATCGGAGCCCCGTTCTTGGTCTTGTATTTTGAAATCTGCACCTCACCACTGATCGACAACGTGCCGCTGCCTTTCTTGGGAGGGTTCTTTTTCAAGTCTGCCTGTTTCTGTTCTGTGTTGCGTCCGTCTGGGTAGCCCACCATGTCGTTGGGAATTCCCAAGTAGGCCTCAGCGACCGACTGAGCTTTACCGTCAGAGCAAAAAAAACACACTGCGATAGCAGAGAGAACTAGTATTTTCACACCGTACAAACTAACAAGTTCCGCCATGAATCACCAGACTCGCGCAGCTGGTTCGAAATTTAAAATCAGTTCGCGTCACAGGTCGCCGTGTCTACTGCGCCCTCTTCGCACTCTTCGCCAGCAGCCGCATTCACATACGCGTCGCCGCAAGCCGTTGTAGTGCAATCCAAATTGCAATTGGCAGAATCTTCGCCGTCGTCGCAGGGCTCAGTTCCGTTCGTGACACCGTCGCCGCATTCTGGCTGAGCGCAGGCTCCAGCTGAGCAAACGCCGCTGTCGCAGTCGCTGGCGCCTTCACACCCTTGTCCCGGCTCGCACGGTCCGCTACCGCGCGTGTTGATTGAGTTGTTGTTCGATGGCTCGCCGCAGAGCCGATACGTAGAGAGTGTTTTGCGTGATCTTGCCAGACACCTCTCCGGTTAGCCCTACCCCCCACCTCGAATCCACGGCGGTCGGATCGTGGAGCGCGTGCCACTTTTTCTTGTTCACGTCCGCAGCAACGATTGACGACAGAACCGGCCTTCCCGTGGAAACAGATCGGTAGACGGAGGTAGCAAAAATATAGCGACCCGACGGTGACCACACCGGTGCGGTCTGGTCTGCGTAGGATTCATCAACAAAGAGCTGAGGCTCACCGCCCTTCGCATCGACCCAATAGATATCTGTGTCGTTGCGCCCACGGACAGGTCCAGAAAACGCGATCTTTTTCCCGTCCGGCGACCAAGCCGGTGTTAAGTCCGCCGGTCCTTTCGTCAACGCTTTCACCGTGCCTTCTTCCAGCGTGAGAACCTCAAGTCGGGCGGTGCCTGTTTCTGTATCACGCGCCATATAGACCAGCTTCTTTCCATCCGGTGACGGAGATGGCGATAACTCATCTCCCTTCCCAGTTGTCAGCTGCTGAGGGCGTCCGGCTGGAACAATCTGGCCGTCTTTTCGGGCAAAACGAAGAGCCCAGATATCAAACGTACCGCCAGCATTGGAAGCGTAGTAGAGGCGACCACCTGCCCAGACTGGATCGCGGTCGACCGCCGGACCGCGCGTCAATTGCACGGGTGTCTTGCCCAATGCTGCCTCGACTAACCAGAGATGGGTTTTCTCTACTGATTTTCGTCCGCGCGATGAAGCAAACGCGATTAAACTTCCGTCGGCGGTAAAGGAGGGGTGAGTATCGACAGCGACCTCGGCACCAAAGGTGGTGAGATTTCCTGTCCTCACTCCACTCTCATCAAGGGTGACCAGTCGTCCGCCGCCAGGGCCTCTTTCCGTTGCCACGATGCGAACCCGAGGAACAGAGACTGGCTCTTCTGTTTCGACGTAGCGAGCGCAGGCGACCGAGCCCACGAAAACCAGAAAGCAAAAACGGTTCAAGGAGCCGGAGCTTCGTCGCCCGCGGGAGGCGCAGCGACCTCTCCCTCGCCGCGAAGGACCTCAGGTGTCTCGACCTCTGGCTCCCCCAGGAGGTTTTTATGTTTCGGTTTCGGAAACGCTAAAATGATGCAGGCGAGAATGATGAGCAAGCCTATCCCCATGACCCGACCGATGTTGACCGCCGACTTCGACGCTTTTTGACTCGCCTCTTCGAAGGGCACAAACACTGTTCTTCCTCTGGAGGTAGCGAACTGAAATCCTTGTAGGCAGCCATCGGGCAAAGGATACCCCCTCAATTCCCAAGGGGTCAACTTAGGCCTCGGCAATTAAAGACCGAATACGCACTAGAGCCTCATCCAGCGTTTCCAAGCTGGGTCCAAACGAAAAACGGAGATGACTTCGAAACCTAGACAAGCGCCCGCCTCGACGTTTGCCAGGATCAACGTCGAAGAACTCACCAGGGACGGCGATGACCTTTTTCTCAAGTGCACTTCGAAAGAAGCCCATCCCAGTAGAGATCGGTTCCGGCAACTTGCCAGCAGAAGCCCAAATATAAAACGTCCCCTCTGGCGCAAGCTCCACCTCAAAACCGAGCTCTCGCAGTCCATTCAACAAACGGTCGCGTTTCTCGCCGAATTTTTGGGAAATCGCTTTGGTCTCCTGCCGGGTCTTTTCAGGATCTAACAAATCAATCGCGGCTCGCTGAAGGGGACGACTCCCCCCGCCATCAAGGAACGAACCAGCACTACCGATGGCTTCAATGATTCGCTTGGGGCCGAGCGTCCACGTTACCCGCCAACCCGGATAGCGCCAATTCTTGGTAAGTCCGTCAAAAACGACAACAGGATCCGAATCGACGTCTTCTACATATTGCGCTGCGCTAAACATGCCGCCCTCGGCAGCCACGTCTGGTCGCCAAACGTAGTGAGAATAAAACTCGTCCAAAAGGAGCGCGCAGTCGAGCTCACGCGACATGCTCACCCAATCCGCAAGCTCGTTTCCCGCCACCACTTTTCCCGTTGGGTTGCATGGGTTAGAACAAAGAATTGCACCCAAACCGCGCCCCATGACTTCGGCGCGGAGCTCGTCCTTGCCAAAGGAATACCCGCGACCGCCATCAACGAGAATGGGAATCGGCGCGAACAACCGAAAGACATCTAAAAGTTCTTCGTAGGCGGTGTAGTCGGGCAGAAAGTGACCGAGATTTACTCGCCCCAGTGCGGCAGCTGCACGGGTGAGAGAAGCGCGCCCACCGCCGGAAATAGCTACGTTCTCGGCGGAGTATTGGCTCGGCATCCCTTTGCGATAGAGGTTGTTGTAGAGATTGGCAACGGCCTCTCGTAGCTCCCAGATGCCAGTGATAGGAGCATATTCCTGATCCTTTACATCAATAGATACATCAACAACGCGCTCCGGCCCACCAGGCAATTGCCCAGCTTCAGGCATGCCCTGCCCCAAATTGCACCAATCCTTGGAATCGCTGGCGAACCCGCGTTTCGATGCTTCCGTCGTTACGTAAATCACGCCAGTACGGGGCACAGGTCGAAAAGCGGAACTTACCTGTCCCATCGGATCGGATGCGGCCATGAGAAGGACGGTACCACGGTGATTGGCCCGTGGTAGTTTTCCCGCCATGGACGCCCCGCCCGAAGCAAATACAGTATTGCCTCTCGGGGAGATCCGCTCGCAAGACCGAGCAGTGTCATCGTTGCGCGCGGCTATCGTTCACAACCGCGTTGCTCACGCCTATTTGTTCTTAGGGCAAGAGCATGCCGGAAAGTCCACCACCGCCCTATCGTTCGCCGCCGCACTCAACTGCGATGTTGCCCCTGGTGAAGGATGCGGAACTTGTGCGACGTGCGAGCGAATTGGAGCGGGCAACCACCCAGACGTCATTCGATTGGAACGCCAAGGTGCGCAAAAAATTGTCCCCATTGGAACCATTCGCGATCAGGTTATTTCGCGGCTTGGGTCAGCGCCCCACGAAGCACGCTACCGGGTCTTCCTCTTCGATGAAGCCACAGCCCTTCCCGGGCCAGCCGCCAATGCTCTCTTGAAGTCGTTAGAAGAGCCCCCAGCTCGAACGGTCTTTGTCTTGTGTACCTCGGCACCAACGGCGCTCTTGCCTACAATTCGAAGCCGGTGCCAACCCATTTTATTTTCGCCGCGGGCCCGTACCGCCGAATCTGACATAGGCCCTCCTTTCGATATCGCCGGCCTTCGCCGCGCACTGGTCCAAGACAACCCAGCAACGCTTCTCGACATGGCCCAAGAGATCGCATCCGACAAAGGCCAGGCCGCGCCGGCCCTGCGCCACATAGCTGAGTATTTCCACAAAGCTGCGGTCGAATCGGCAAAAGAAGGGCGAACAACTCAAGCGCAGGAAGAAGCGAAAGCAGCCGAACATGCTCTGTCCAGTGAATTTGCTGTGACGAACCACAATGCGCACGCTCAACTAACTCTTGAATCCCTGTTTTTCCGTCTTCAGTCACACCTACGTCATGGCTCCTCGGAGCGCGCGTGAGCAGTAGCGAAAAGCCTCCCAAGAAAGACCGACGCCGACGGCGGCGACCCGGTGCCGCGCCTAGGCTGTCAAAGCTCGCCGAGAGGGCCGAAGAAGCCGATGGGTGGATTCCTCAGAAACACCACGAAGACTCACTTTCTGGCCGGGTAGAAGGTGTCGAATATGAAGCCGATTGGGACGAAACCGATTACGACGAAGTTGACGCCCTAGACGCGACTCAACCTCCCGAATCCAAAACTCTACTGCTGCCGAGTGACCTTCCCGCTGAACCCCAAAATGACCCGGACCCCAGCACCGCTCATCTTCTTGAGACCAAAGCACCAACCGTCCAAGAAGGGAGGCAAGCCCGAGTCCGCAACGTCGTTGGCGTGTGCTTCTCACCTGGAGGGCGCACGTACCAATACGAATCGGGATCTCAAGATTACTCCGTAGGGGACGATATCGTCGTGGAATCAGACACAGGCCCTCGGGTGGGCAAAATCGTGGTAGCCCCCACGCGCCAGGCAATATCCAGGCAGAGCGTAAAACGAACCCTACGCGCACCGAACTCGGCCGATCGGGCCAACTTAGCGAGCCGATCGAATGCTGCAGAGGCTGCCCTCCAGCGGGCACGCGATAAAGCGAAAGAACTGGCCATGGACCTTCGAATTTTTCACGCCGAACACAGCTTTGTTGGCAAGAAACTAACCCTGTACGTTAGCTCTTCGGAAAAGCTCGAAACCGACTCTGTGGCGTCTCTACTCGATATGTCCTTCGACGGTCGTGTCGACATTAGACAAGTTGGAGTGCGGGATCAGGCCAAAATGATTGGCGGGGTTGGTTCTTGTGGGCAGCCGCTATGCTGTACCACTTGGCTTCCTACTTTCGCACCGGTATCCATTCGTAACGCCAAAGATCAAGGACTCGTACTCAACCCCTCGAAAGTCTCAGGGCAGTGTGGACGCCTAAAGTGCTGCTTAGTCTACGAGCACAAGCAATACGCAGAAATTCGCAAACGGCTGCCGAAGCTTGGCAAACAGGTGGTAACCACGGATGGTGAAGAAGGCCGTGTTCTCGAACTAGACGTGCTTCACGAAATGGTGAAGGTCGGATTTCGGCAGGGGCAACCAAAGCTTGTCCCTGCAAGCCAGTTACGACGAAAACATCCAAAGGTGGATGACCAGGAACAGAAAAAACCCAAGAAACATCACGAGTAACGTTGATTCAAACCTCTAACAAACCTAGCGTACAGGCCATGTCGCGGTTTTACATCACGACTCCGATTTACTATGTCAACGATGCCCCTCACCTGGGACACGCGTACACAACCATTTTGGCAGACGCATTTGCTCGCTTCCATCGCGCTCTCGGCCGGGACGTTCATTTTCTCACCGGAACCGATGAGCACGGACTCAAAATAGAAGAGGCAGCAAATAAGCGAGGGATCAAACCCATTGAACTCGCCAACGACGTGGTCAATCGTTTCAAGACGACTTGGAAAAATCTCAACATCTCAAACGACGATTTTATCCGAACGACTGAACAGCGGCACATCGAGCGAGTTCAGAAGATGTGGAAAAAGCTCAAGGATGCCGGCGACATTTATGAGAGCTCCTACGATGGCTGGTACTGCGTAGGATGCGAAGCCTACTACCCTGAGTCACAACTAGAAGACGATAAAAACTGCCCAGTCCACAAACGAAAAGCAAGCTGGGTGTCTGAGCCTTCGTATTTCTTTCGGATGTCGAAATACCAGGACAAACTTCTAGAACACATCGACAAGAATCCGAATTTCATTTCGCCGACGAATTACCGCAACGAAATCGTCTCGTTCCTAAAAAGCGGTCTTCGGGATCTTTCTGTCAGCCGAACAACGTTTTCATGGGGCGTCAAAGTGCCCGATGACCCCAAGCACGTCATCTACGTTTGGATAGATGCCCTAACCAACTATATGTCGGCGCTGGGCGACGATGGGTCCGAATTATCAAACAAGTTTTGGCCTGCCGACTGTCACTTGATTGGCAAAGATATCCTTCGGTTCCATGCCGTTTATTGGCCGTGCATGCTCTTAAGTGCCGGATTGCCTCTTCCCAAACAGGTTTGTACCCACGGGTGGTGGAAAGTTGGCGGCGGAAAAATCTCAAAATCCCTCCCCGCGACCAGAGTCGACCCGAACGAACTCGCAGCCGACTTGGGCGCGGATGCGCTTCGCTATTTTTTGTTGCGCGAGGTCCCTCTCGGCAACGACGGCGACTTTTCCTATGATGCGCTCCTAACTCGCTTCAATTCAGACCTAGCCAATGATCTCGGAAATCTCTTGGGTCGTTGCGTAACGATGGCGGTCAAATTCACCGATGGGAAGGTACCCAAGCCACATACTTCAACTGGAACCGAGAGCGTCCATGACAAACACATCGCCCAAGTGAAAACTCTGATGGGAGAAATCACCCAACACTGGGAGGCAAAGGACCCCTACCGGGCCCTCGACAGAACATGGGCATTAATTCGCCTTGGCAACCAGTATGTCGATCAAACTCAACCTTGGGTAATGGCAAAGGACCCGAGCAAAAAAACAGAATTAGAAAGTGCAATTCGCTTGCTTCTAGAGACCGCCTTTGTTGCGTCCCAATTGGTAGCACCCGTTATGCCTTCCACATCGAAAGCGATGCTCGGCATTTTAAACGCGTCAAAAGATGCGGTTTGGCCACAAAGCGAGAACTTCGGAACATTCTTGCCGGCGAACACGGGACTTAAAAAAACCGACCCGCTTTTCCCCAGACTCGACAAAAAATCTCAGGATGCTCTATTGGAAAAATGGACCGGCGGAAACAACGATAAAAAGGACGACAAAAAAGTGGAGGACAAAGAGCAAGGTCCCGCAAAAGTGAGTTTTGGCGATTTTCAAAAATTTGATTTTCGGGTCGCACGGATCCAGTCTGCTGAGCCAGTCCCCAAAGCCAAGAAGTTGCTCCGGCTAATGGTGAGCTTGGGTGAAGGCGAAAAACAACGCCAAGTTGTCGCCGGAATTGCTGAGGCCTACGATCCCGAGAAACTTGTAGGCCGAAAGGTGATTTTTCTTGCCAACCTCGCACCCGCCAAAATCCGCGGCGTGATTTCTGAGGGCATGATTCTCGCTGCAGGTGACAGTGAAATCCTCGGGCTCTCGTCCCTGGATGTAGATGTTCCCGAGGGAACCGTTGTCCGCTAGGTCCAAGCATTCACTTGCTGCTTAGGAAGCGGTTGTCCTTCTCGCCCGAAGGGGGTTAGACTCTCCTCTGTGAGCACAACGGAACGCAGGCGAGCAAAACGTATAGCAGTCAACATCCCAACCGTTGGACAGGGGGTAGAACAGCCCCCAATGAACCTGCCTGCCCCTCTCGCCGCCGTCTACGAGCGCGTCGAAATCCCCGCCGACACAATCGGTGAAAAGTTCACTTGTGCTGTACGGGATCTGTCGGCAAACGGTGCCTTTATTGTCGGCCCCGCCATTCCGCTGCTCAGCCGAGTTTCCTTCGAAATAGAGATTCCTGATTTTGGCCGAGCTCAAGCATTGGGTTGGTGCCTTTGGCGCCGGACTGGGGACTGCGAACTCCCCAAAGGGGATGAGACCGTCGAGTTACCCAAAGGGTTCGGTGTGTTGTTTGAGGCTATTCCTCTCGAAGCCCGTTTTGCTATTCAGCGCCTCTGCAACGCAGCGTCGTGAACAGCTATCCATTCAGCCCGCGTTTTAAATTCGTCGCATACGCCGCGCTGGTACTTGGAGCCGTGGCTTTGACGGGGGCAATCATTGCGGGCGGTGTTTCAGGGTGGGTTATTGGTCTGCTTTGTATAAGTTCAGGGGCTGCGTACCTCCTTTCCCCCGCCTGGAAGATCGTGATTGAAACCAACGAAAACGGAATTACGGTTTTTCAAAAGCAGAAAACGCGATTCTCACTTCCCTGGAGCAGCGTGGAAAGATTTCTGGTCATGCCTGACGAAAAGGCTGCTTTTGTTGATGGAGGCTCGCCAGAAAAGAGCGTCTTGATTCCCGGCCCCGGAGCGCAGGCTGGCTATCAAATTGTTGAGAAAGCCGCCCTTATCAGAGAAATTAGTAAACGCATTCCCGCCCATCGAATAAAAGCGGTCGAAAATCTCAGGCCACCCCAAAAGACTACTTCTTAGAGCAAAGATGACAGACGCAACCCTCACCCTTTTTGACTCTCACGCTCACCTAGATGGCGAACGCTTCGCAAAAGATCGCGATGAGGCCATCCAAAGAGCGGTCGAAGCGGGCATTAAGCAAATGGTTTTTGTAAACTGCGCGACGACAATCGAAGAGCTCGAGAGCTCCATAAACGTTGCTGTTGCGTCACAACAATATGCGACGGTCGGTGTTCACCCTCATGACGCGAAAGTCATTGACGATTCCTGGTGGGAGCCAATGGAACGGGCCGCAAAACACGAACGCGTGGTTGCCATCGGCGAAACCGGCCTTGACTACCACTACGATTACTCGCCAAGAGACGTGCAACGAAAACGTTTTGCCGACCAGATTGCCTTGGCAAAAAAAATGCGACTTCCAGTTGTCTGCCACGTTCGCGACGCCCATGAGGAAGCTCGAGAAATTTTGGTAGAGGGAGGCGCCGGCAAGGACTTAGACGCTGTCATCCACTGTTTCACCGGCACCCCTGAAGATGCTGCCGCCTATGCAAAGCTCGGTTTGTATGTTTCGTTCTCGGGCATCATCACTTTCCGGGGCAAGAGCGCTAACCCGATTCGCGAAGCAGCTCCCCTAGTCCCCAAAGATCGTATTCTCATCGAGACCGATGCCCCGTTCCTTGCACCAGAACCCCACCGCGGGAAAAGAAATGAACCTTCTTTCCTCCCAGCAACTGCTAGGAAAGTAGCCGAGCTATTGGATATGTCGCCGGAAGCGTTCGCAAAGCTCACTGTGGATAACACCCGCCGATTCTTTGGTGTCTCCGCGTGAGCCTCCAAGTGGCCGAAGTAAAGTCAACCACTTGACAGCAAGCTCTGAAGGTTGATATCCCGCCGGTGCCTCGGCAACCCGGGGGTCTGCCAATACGAAAAGGGATCGAACTCCTTGGACGCAAGCAGGAACCGAAGACTCCTTAAAGGGAGTTTTCCTGAAGAAAGAAAACAAAATGGCTCTACGTATGGGAATTCTCGGCAAGAAAGTCGGGATGTCACAATTTTTCGCTGACGATGGTGAGCGTATTCCAGTCACCATTATCCAAACCGACCCTTGCGTACTGGTTGGCAAGCGCGACGCCGACAAACACGGATACGTGGCTCTGCAAGTTGGCTTCGGCGAGAAACCCGCGCGCCTAGTCAACAAACCCGACGCCGGTAACTTCAAAAAGGCAGGCGTCTCCCCGACCCGCGTCATTCGCGAATTTAGGGTTACGCCAGAAGACGCAGAAAAATTCGAGGTCGGTGCCCCGCTAAAGGCGAGCGAAGTTTTTGAACAGGGCGCTCCAGTCGATGTGGTTGCAACTTCCAAGGGTAAGGGTTTCCAGGGAGTCATGAAACGACATGGCATGGCTGGCACCAAGGCAAGCCACGGTGTTCACGAGTATTTCCGTCACGGTGGTTCCATCGGTTGCCGTTTGACACCAGGCCGCGTCGTCAAGGGAAAGCGGATGTCCGGCCAAATGGGTGACGAACGAGTTACCATCCAAAACCTTCAACTTATCCAGATTTTCGAAGAAGAAGGATGCATCGCTGTTCGCGGCTCGGTTCCCGGCGCCAAAGGAGCGATTGTCCAAATCAAGAAAGCTGCTACTCGAGACAAGTACAAACGAGTTGGAACCGGCGGCAGCGAAGAGCGCTCCAAGAACCCACTCAAGGCATCCAAGAAAGCTGCTGCGGGCCGCGGTTAGTAGAAAACTGTGGCAGTCCGCAAAGGACTCGGAGACCGAGCAAAGCGTCACGACGCATACCACCGCCAAGCAAAGGGCGGTGGTTACCGCGCGCGCTCTGTTTTCAAACTTAAAGAGATCGACGAGAAGCATCGCCTCCTCTCTAAAGGCGATGCCGTTCTCGACCTCGGCTGTTTCCCCGGTTCTTGGTTGCAGTATGCATCTGAACGAACACGCGGCCGGTTAGTTGGAGTCGACCGGTCCGCGGTGGATCTTGCGCTACCCAATTTTCGTATGATTGCTGGTGATGTTTTTGAGATGACCCGTGACCAGGTCTGCAGTGTTGATCATCCAGAAGAAAACAGACTGGAACCATTCAACGTTGTGCTTTCCGATATGGCGCCCGATACAACGGGGATAAGGCACGTTGACCAATCCAGGTCTGAAGCTCTCTTCGAGCACGCGCTTCATATTGGCAAAGAATGTCTGACGCCTGGCGGCCACTTTCTGGGAAAGCTCTTTATGGGACCAGATTTTCACAGGCTGATAACCCAGTGTCGAAAAGACTTCGACAAAGTGCGAATCGTTAAACCTGCCGGGAGCCGTGCTCAATCTATCGAGCAGTACGTATTGGCTATGGGGCTAAAGCGGTCACACTTCTCTGACCAGGAAGCCCCCTAGTGTACTGGCCAAATTATCGGTAAGGCCCCAGAGAAACTGGTTGTTGCCGCGATGAAACTTCTCAACCGCGCCTGTTACTTCCTTGGCTTGGGAACATTCAAGGATTCAAAGAGAGACTTATCAACCGCGGCAATTGCTTTCTGGAGCATCACCGTTGGCGCGCCTTTTCGTTGGGCAAGCCGTAATTCTTTCCGGGCTGCAACGCTCGAACGACCATCTCGACCTGCGTAGATTTGAGCGAGCGCAACGTGTACCCCCGCCCCCCCAATGCCACTTTTCGCCAGGCGACGGCACACAGCCTCCGCATCTGATGCACCCTCGATGGCTTTCACCTGACAGAGAACTCCCTCAGCCAAGGAGAACCCTGGAACTCTGTCGAGTGCCTTCAAAGCGAGCTTCTTTGCTTCACGCACTTTACCTTCAAGAAGAAGTACCTGTGCCAAGGCTGCCTGGCTCCTATGCATAACCGGGTTCGGGTAATCTTCCGAAACGTCGTCCAACGTGTACTGAAGCTTTCTCCTTGCACCGCTAAGACTGTTTTGCGCAAGTAGCGCTAAGCCATGTGGCAAGCGGGCTGATTTCTCTAGAGCGTTGCCACCTAGAGGACCGAGCGCGGACTCAGCCTGCTCTGTCTCCGATTCGTTCTTGGCAGATGCCAACCGGGCCGATTCAAACCAAAGCCCCACCCATAGGCTCTCGGGAGCTAGCAGACTGGCTCTCTTCAACACTTTTCGTGCTTCGGAAAATTTGTTCTGGTCAAACAGACACATGCCCCGAGTCAACAACCCTTGCACACTCTCTGAACGCCCGATCCGAGCAAGAGCTTTCTCGGATTGGCCCTGCCACCAGAGCATCCGGGCATCCAGTTGACGGACCATGGGTATTTTTCCAAGCCCCGAACCGATCGAATTGCGAATCCTTGCAGCATCTTCATAGCTGCCCATATCGAGATAGAGAAGTCCGACCCTTGCTCGCGCGGTCACATGAAATGCGTTCTCAGCCTCTTTCAGCAAACCCGCTACATTGGGAAAACTTTGCGCGATGTACTCTTTGCGAGCCAAACCAAGAGAGCGTTGCGCCGCGACTTCTACGCCATCGAGACCGGCTAGCTCTACATTGAGTATTCTTGCCACCTCATCTGCCCCCGAGGCCCTATCAAGCATGGAGAACACCTGCCCCAACAAAGCCAACGGGTGTTTTTCGCTTTTCAAAAGCGCATTGGCGAAATAATCGCTCGCCCGTTCGTACTCGCCGTTCTCAAGCGCAGCAAAGCCAAGGCTAACCGACCCGAGCGCGCTACCATTTTTTCCGTCAGCAGTACCCACGGAAGCTAGATACGCCTGCCTTGCCTCTGAATACTTGCCCTCGCTCTCAAGCATTCGCCCGTCTAGCCAGTGCAAAAGGTAGGACTCCTTGTGTTTTTGCAGCCAAGCCTTTACCCGCTTTTGCACCTCATCAAGCTGGTTTTCTTGCCCATGAAGCTGTTTGTCTAGTGCCAAAGAAGCATCAGCAATTAACCATTCACGTTCATACGTCTCGTCTCTGGGCGCGCTTAGTAAACTGGAAATTTCTTCGATATCGAAGTCTCCGTATAGGAGACCCAAGAGAGCTGTGTTCCTGGCAATCACAGCTTTGGCCTCTGGGTTTTCGCTGTCACCAATTTTCAAGGCACCGAGAGCAGACTCTCGACCAGCCATCAGCAATGTCGAAGCGCCATCCACAACGGACGTCTGCGCTTTCGCAAGAAGTCCATCAACCGCTTTCTCCGTGGTTTTTTCCGTATACCAGATCCAAGTAAACCCGGCAGCGGCAGACAGAAGCACAACCACCAAAAAAGGCAAAAGCGCGAGAAAGATTGACCGGCGCCATTTACTCTCGGCCGGAACGTCATAGCTCATCTGCGGAGAACGAACATTGGGAACATCTACAAGTCCCCCAGCGAGTAAATCACGAAGATGACGCTCGCCAACGGAGGCGCTCATGCGTAACGATACCTGCGCGGCGCCCACTGGTTTTTGGTTTGAAACGAGCCTAGGCCGCACACCAGTCGTCCGCGGATGCACAGTTGAGCGCGAAGTAGAGGCCTTGTCCTTGGATGGACGACGTGTATTGACGGCTCCTGTTGCCCTTTGCGGTGTTGGTAAAGGCGGAGGTGGCCCAAGAGGATCGCCCGCTCGAGCCGCGCGCAGTAGAGCGTTGACGTTCGGATCTGCTGGCGAAAGATTCTGCGCATGTTGCAAAACCGGAATCGCCCGCTCGTAGTCGGTTCGACGCATAAGCACTTCCCCGAGCATTCGGAAGCCTTGGCCATTGTTGCGATCAGCCTTTACCACTTTTAGTAATTCAGCCTGAGCCTCAGGCCATTGGTGCAATGAAGCAAAAGCTTGCGCCACCATAAGTCGTCCGTTGCTACTAGCCGGGTTGACTCTCAAGCCCTCCGCGCCGACATCAATTGCTTCCTCCGGGCGGCCCAAAGCAAGATAGGCCCAGCCGAGCTGAGCGAAAGCCCGCCCCGGATCACGGCGGAACGCCTCTGTTAGTGCGTCGAGCTCAGCTGCCGACGGCGGCTTCTGCGTTTCCAGCATCCCCGTAGATCCCCTAAGTTACTACAAAAACCGCGGGATCAACAAACCGAACTGCTAAGGGATCTGCTACGCTTCAACCGTGACCAGTACATTTGGCCGGTACTTTCGCGTGACTTCCTACGGCGAATCCCATGGGGCCGCCATGGGAGTCATAGTCGACGGATGCCCACCGCGAATCCCTTTATCGCTTGAAGAGATTCAGGAAGCACTAGATCGCCGAAAACCTGGACAGAGCCGCCTCACAACCCAGCGTAAAGAGAGTGATACCGTAGAGATTCTCTCTGGGTGGCAGGATGGCAAAACTCTCGGAACCCCCATCGCTATGATTGTGCGCAATCAGGACGCCCGCGCAAAGGACTACAAAGAAGTACAACAGGCTTACCGTCCTTCTCATGCAGACTTCACCTATCAGATGAAGTATGGGATCCGAGCGAAAAGTGGCGGAGGCCGAGCGAGCGCCAGAGAAACGGTTGCCCGAGTTGCCGCAGGCGCCGTTGCCCGAGCAGTTCTCAAAACACAGGGCGTCTCAGCATTCGCTTGGGTGAGTCGCGTGGGTTCTGTAGATAGCCAGGTCGACATGGACTCGGTTTCGCGAGATTTGATTGAAAAGACAGCCGTACGGTGCCCAGATACCAAAGCCGCGCAGGAGATGATCGCTCTTATCGAAAAAATAAGGAAAGCAGGTGACTCCGTTGGCGGCGTCGTTTCTGCAGCAGCCTTTGGAGTACCCGCCGGTTGGGGCGAACCCGTGTTCGACAAACTCGATGCTGATCTCGCGAAGGCAATGATCAGCCTTCCGGCTGCAAAGGGGTTCGAGATTGGTTCGGGATTTTCTGGTTCCTATAAACGCGGCAGCGAACACAACGACCCCTTCTTTTGGAACGAAGAAGAAGGACGCATCGGGACGAAGAGCAACAATTCGGGCGGAATACAAGGTGGAATTTCAAACGGAGAGCCCGTGACCTGTCGCGTTGCTTTCAAACCAACCGCGACAATCGTGGCTGAGCAGGACACTGTGACAAACGAGGGAACACCGACCAAATTAAAGGGTCGTGGCCGTCACGATCCCTGCGTGCTGCCGCGGGCTGTTCCCATTGTCGAAGCTATGTTTGATCTCGTCCTGGCCGACCATTTCTTGGCTCAAGCAGTTGTGAAAAGCACTGATTGAGACTCGCCCTAGCCCCAAGAAAACGTCAGAGCCCGTTGCTACGTTGGTATAGTGAGTATCCGTGCCCAACTCGCCGATTTACTCGGCGAAGACCCTTACGAGGCACCACCCCCACGGGTTGCGCGGGTGTCTTTGGCAACGGCCGTTCGCACCTGCCAAGATGGAGACGTTATTGCGGCTAAGATGGGGAACAAAGAACTTGCGGTCGTCTCCCTGCCCGACGGCAGAGTATTCGCATTAGAAGACAGGTGCCCGCATGATGGCGGCCGACTCTCTGACGGCTTTGTTGAGAACGGCACCTTGGTCTGCGCGCGCCATGGTTGGGAGTTTTCAGTGGAAACCGGCGAATGTAAAAACCGCGCCCAATGTCCCGCTATTCACTCCGCCAGCCTGCCAGCACTTCCCCAAGGCGAACGAAAGCCCAGTCTTCCAACACTGGCTCTGGCGTCAGGGAAGCCGTAGAAAACGAGTGATTTAGACTCTTTGAGGGAAGGTTTAACTGTGACCTTCTCGGGCTTGGGTACACGAAAAACGGGTTAATTCGTGTACCGGGATTCCCTGGCGTACACTGGCAGCGCTGCTCTACCCATGCCACGCCTTCGCGAAGATCCTACCCAGCGCGTTTTGAACGCTGTTGAGCCTTCAGGCATTGCCGACTCACTCGTCAAGGCCTTGTCGGTTCGCCGCGTCCACTGCGAACGCGGCCCTCTGGAGACGACATCGACAGGACGCGCGATTGCGTTCGCTCCAAAAGAACCACTCTCTCCAAAGAGAGCCAAGGTCATGGGCAACATATGTCGGGAGGCGGCACTGGGCCAACGCCCGGTCGTCGCTTTGGTCCCCGCCCATTTTGACGCCCTAGACGAAGCCTGCGCTTGGGCTTATCTGCGTGCTCAAGGGGCGGTCTTGTGCCCCAATCCAAATGTCTGGCTCGAAACTCTTGTCATGCTTTCTTGCTTTGGTCTTCCCTCAGGCCCAAAGACCGCCATTGTTGCCCCACCGGGAAGTTGGCTAGCCGCAGAAGCAAACCAACTCGCCCAGGAGGCTCGCCACCAAGGATCTCGCTTCTCACCGATCGGTCCCACTGTTGAAAATGTGAGACCGACCGACGTTGTCCTTGTTGAACGAGACGTCTTTCTTGAAAACCGAAGCAAGAAATTCGCTACGATTCCCGTCGTTGGACGCGCAGAGCTCCTCGGCGAAAGGCCAGCCCTCGTTGGATTGCGGGCCGCCATATCAGCGGTAGAAATTGCCGGTGGCCATGTAGGGCAAGTAGCAAGTGGTCTGGGAACAGATCCTGACAAGGGCCCTTCCATCGACCACGATCGTATCGACAACCAATGGCTTAAGCTTGACTCCATTGCCGGCGATCACGAGACCAAAGTGTTTTTGTCGGCCGCCGGAATCAATGTGACGCGGCAAGCGGTAGCGACAACCCCATCAGCAGCGGTCGGAAAAGCAAAGAAGGTGGGTTTCCCGGTAGAAATAAAACCTTGGGCCGCGAGCAGCCCGGGCGAAGAATCCGGCTGCCCCCTCGAAATCGAAATTTACTCGGCCGCTGAAGTGAGACGTGCCTTTGCCGCCATAAGCGCTGCTATGGGAGAAACCGAGGCGCCAGTCATCGTACGCGAAAAACCGACGCCGGGTCGTCACCTCTCCGTTACTGCGATGAACACCGAAGACCTAGGGCCTTTCGTTGTACTTCGGGTACCAGGATATGGCAGCCCCATTGCTTCTCCGGCCCCGCTTCGGTCCCTTGAGGCCCTTCGGCTTGCCCAGGTGGTCGCTTCGAGCCGTACGGGCGAGGCAGAGCCCGATCGGGCTGGCCTATCGGATCTATTACGCCGGCTTTCCTATCTGATATCCAAGTCGGATAGCGTAGACAGTATCGAACTCTCTAGAATCATCGTCGGCGCTAAAGGGGACCAAACTGTCGTCGTCGACGGTCGTACCTACCGAGCATAGTCGGCGTTCAGGTGTTTTCCCCTGCCAACGCAAGAAGTTTTTCCGGCGTGTTGTTACCTGGGTCTTTTAGCACCGAGTCGAGCAGGACTCCCAAACACTGGCCAAGCCAAGGACCCGGCTCTTTTCCAAAATGCGCCATCAATTCTTTGCCCCCAATCGCCAATTCACCTGTCGACAAAGGCACACCATTATCTAATGTCGCCTGCCCCAATGTGGCTTGTTTTTTTAGTCCCATTGCAGTCCAGAGGGAAATCAGATTCGCCGCATGCTTCCGCCCTGCCCGTGCCAAAAACGTTCTGACCTCTACTTCTGTTCCAGGCAGGTCATCTGGTTGAGAACACGAGACCAGCGCACAAACGGAATCCGTCATAGCATTACTAGCCGTAAGTCGCCGCATTACGCTACGAGTGATTCCCTTTTCCAAACCGTGGCAGATCGCTGCGATTCGAACCTCCGCAATGGCCGGGCAAGCTGTAACCACCGACATCTGAGAGCGCCATGTATCGTCGCTTACCTCAGGAATTACCAGCCGCCAAATACCGGTCTCAAAACCGATGCGGAGAGCCGCCTCGGGTTTAGGGGAACTGAGAAGCTTCACCAACTCAACTAAGATACGCTCATGTGACACCTTGGCGAGAGAAGGTAGCGCCGGTTCGATAGCATCTTTCGTCTCCGGGACAACATCAAATTCGAGCTGTGCGCAGAAACGAACTGCCCGCATGATTCGAAGCCCGTCCTCCGAAAAACGATCAATTGCACGACCGACAGCACGAATATGACCTGCTCCGATATCTTCAACCCCGCCGAATGGGTCTTCAACGGTATTGGTTACTGGATCATAAGCCACCGCGTTCATCACAAAATCCCGGCGTGCCAGGTCCTCCTTTAAGGGAACGCCAAAAACAACGTGATCCGGTCGTCTAGCGTCGGTGTATTCCCCCTCACCGCGAAACGTCGTCACCTCAATCGCAACTCGTTCTGAGCCCTTTCCGACAAGAACCGTCACGGTTCCGTGCTCTATCCCTGTCGGCAATGTTTTTTCGAAGAGCGCGGACACTTCATCGGGGGTCGCGCTAGTAGCCACGTCCCAATCACTAGGCACCCGCCCGAGAATTGCGTCCCGAATGGCTCCACCTACCGTAAAGGCTTGATACCCGGCACCCTGAAGCACCTGACAAATATGAAGAAGCGCGTCAGGTACGTCGACGGAAAGCGGTGATGCCGTCTTACCCATGGCTCTGTTTTAGTCGTCTGTCCACGTGGGATGCAACCTAAATGGGGCCGCTATTGGTCAGCGGTTGGGCCAATAGAGCTCAACCCGGTTTTTTCCTGCGCGTTTCGCTCTATAGAGAGCCTGGTCTGCAAAGTCCACCAGTTCAACATCTGAGGTTGGGGCACTCTCAACACAGGATGCAATACCGAAGGAAGCTGTGACTTTTCTTCCGTCACCGCCGTCTATTTCAATCTTCGCGATCTGTTGGCGTATTCGGTCAGCGAGGTTCATTGCATCAACCAGAGGAGTACGCGGCAGAATCAGGGCGAACTCCTCACCGCCGTAGCGTGCTGCAGCATCGACACCACGGAGTTCTGCTTTCACAACCTCAGCGGCTTTCCTCAAAACTGAATCGCCGGCTTGATGTCCAAGGGTGTCGTTCAGATTCTTGAAATCGTCAAGATCCATCATCACTACTGAAAATTCAGTGCCGAAACGAAGAGAACGCTGATATTCCTCCCGAAGACGAGCGTCGAAGTAGCGTCTGACAAAAAGGCCTGTCAATCCGTCGAACATTGCGAGTTCGTAGAGCCGAACGTTATCCAAAGCTACTGCCCCTTGCTGAGCCACGGACTGCAAAAGACTGAACTGCTCTGGTCGGAACCCGCCTTCCCGCTCTGCTATCGCGGCTACAACGCCGACCAGCTCGCCGTGAACCTCCAAGGGTGCCGCCATCCAGCTTTCTTCCTTCTTGCCATTTTCGGACTTCCGACGCCCCATAAGCGGCTTTCGCTCCGCAAGCACCTTGGCGACGTCTTCGGGTGGGCGAGCTTGAGTCGTAGATTTTTTCGATAATTCTCTGTCAAACTCTTCGACTTGCCACGTCTCTTCTTCTGCCGTTTCACCGTGTTTATGATAGATGCGCACACGGTGAGCTCCGCGAGCGGCTCGAAACACCTCCCCGGCAAAAACTGAAACGAGATCTTTGCTTTCCAGTGACGATGCAAGGTGTCGCGACGACGTGTTTAGGACCTCGAGCTCGGAGACTCGCGCTCGAAGGCTTAAAGTAATGGAGGAAATTCGGTTGTATCCGTAATTGAGAACCAGATACGTCATGCCCAAGAGAGCAAAAGGCAGTGGCCTTGACGGGTCGTACAAGAACACGACAACTACCGCCAATGGCATCAAAGATGACTCTGCAATCATCACTGGAAGTAAAGTGGTCTTGGCGACACGGCCAATCGAGCGGCCCAAAAGAATGTGCCGTATTCCTTGAATTGAATAATGAGAGACCAAGAAGAGCAGACCAACACCCAGAACTTTCAATACCAGCTCAACGTCACCCGACCCGCGCAAGGTTTCGTCCAATCCAAAACCACCAGCGAGCAGCATCAACAGAGCACCGCTCACACCACCAAAGTAAAAAACATAACTCGCCCGAGTTCGTTTCGGATCGACACTGGGACCTGGGGCAATTGCACGCCAAAGCGAATCGAGAGTGAGTGCAACGGCTACGAGAAGACCGGCATTAAGCGGACCTAAGCAGACCGCGGCGGCGAGATAAAAACCAGCATCTAACGAAGCAACGCTTCCTCGCGTAATTGGAATTGCCAACCCCCTCGCTAGCAAGATGAAAGCAAAAAACAACGCGAACCAAAGCGGCGGTATCGACGTCTCCTCGGATACGGAAGGGATCCACCCCAAAGCGCTCGCTATCAAAATAGCCCAAGCGACGGTCCCAACAATCCAAGAGAAAGCGAGGCCCGCAAATGCTGGTCTTAGGTGTATTGATGTACGGTTCATCGCTCAAAAAGAAAAACGGCCCCTATTACAGTGGGGCCGGAACAAATTACGTCAAAATTTGACAAACGCCTTCTTACAGGTCGATTACTACAACCCCGCGCTCAACCTCTGGCTCCGGCTTGCGCGTGCCCGGCTCGGTGTCGCAGTAATCGCGGCGCTCAATAAGGGGAAGTTCAACCTGTTGAACACCACGCTCGTGGCGCTCCTCTTCGCGGCGTTTAATTTCCTCTATGATCCATGGGTCCAGCATTTTTTTCTTCTTCTTTGATTTATCGTCTCGGAATCGACGCCCGAATGGCCGCCATCTGAACTTATTATCTGCAAGGTCCAGGCCTCAAATTGCCCCCGTTGGCAGCCAGTGTAACTTACCGAAATGGCGTGTTGTACTTTCTTTGACCCCTCCAAGGTGAGTACGAATCCCAACGCGCGCAACCCCCGAACAACACTTATCCTACGAACGACATACCGGACCGGTTTTGCTATTATTTTCAGATATTTCGCACAAACAAAGAAGTGAACGAAATCCGGCCATTGCTATGGCCACAGCTGCCGGGTCCACGCACCTCACTTGTACTTCCCTGGCCCCACATGTGGGCCTCCCTATTGACGCCGCGCGCCAGAGTGCGGCCAGACTGCCGCGCTAACGTCCCTCGCTTACCTCACGAATTTTCCAACGCCCGTTCTCTCTTTGGAGGACGACCTCGTGTTGGTCTCCGTAGGCCATACGTGCCTGATCTCCCTGTGTCTGAATCTCCGCGTTGAGGTTCGCTTCTATGGCCTGCAAAAGGCTAGCAAGTTCCTCACTACCGGGTCCCTCGAATTGCTCTTTAATTTTTTCCACGGTCATCTGTTCGGCGTACGCCTCGGGTACGAACCTCAACATGACAGGCCAACGTTTAAGTTTATATGCTCTAACAAACGATCGGATCGCCTGTCTTGGCGTTTCTTGTCCATAAAACACAAGTGGATTCGACGCAATTCGCCACCGCCCCCCTTCTTCAATAAGGGATAGCCTCTCTCCTGCTCCGTATTCAAATACCGCAGAGACATCAACCGAAGACGGACTTCGCTCCAAGCGTTTTATGGTTTCGCGGACCGCTCCAGGGTTTTCACGAAGTAAAGCCGCAAATTCTTCTTCCGTGTGGGACGAGCGAAACTCGTCAGACATGTAGCCATAAGCTCTAGAAAAGTCCTTGTCATCTAGCGCGTCAGCGTAATTACCTGCGACTCGGCCGGGACGCCCCCCGGTTCCCCCGCAATTTACGGAAGACGTAACCAGAAACAACAGCGCGAATCTACCTAGAGCAGTGTTCACACCCTGGGTTGTACCACAGAGTTTCCCGACATTTTCACCGCGCTTACGGCGAACAGGACGGCAGCACAAGCCATTGTTGCTGTGGGCAGGAGCAACGCTTCCGTTAGTTCCAACCTGGAGGCGAGAACTCCAACGACATACGAACTAGGAGCGGTACCTAGGAGATGCATGAGAAAGATGTAGACCCCCTGGGTCGTCGCCGCTCTCTCTTCAGGAACTAAGTCGTCGACCGCTGCTGCAATGGGAGCGTGATACCAACTGATAAAAAACATCAGCAAAAAAGAGACAATATAAAAGGTCGTGCTTTTGGGAAGCCATAGAGCAAAGAGCGCACACGGGACAGCCAAGCCCACACCGAGAGCAACGCAAATCTGTTTCCCTGCGGTGAATGACTTACTTAACCGGTCTGAAATCATTCCGCCCGCAACGACCCCAAGAAGCCCTCCCAGAAGGCAAAGCCCGAATAGTACCCCCGCCTCAGCCTCTGCCATCCCTTTGGAACCCTCAAGGAACTCGGAAAACCAAGCAATGTAACCACCCGCACTAAAAGCCATCAAGACGGCACCGGCGTACATCCAGCGAAGAGCCCCCCCGCGAAACGCCATTCGAATTTGCGTAACGAACACTTTTAGGCTCGCCGCGTTTTCGACCGCCACCGAAGACGCGTTGATCGGGTGCCTAACTACAAGCAAGGCCAATAGTAGCCCTGGCACACCGACCAAGAGAAAGCCGTTTACAAAGCCCAGTAGCCCCCCTGCTCCGAATCCAACAATGCCCCCCAAAAACAAACCGACATTGAAAATGCTCATCATGCGTGCCTTTTTTGGGCCAGCGTAGATATCGCAAAGAGCCGCATTGGCAATCGGTACACATGCGGCACAACCGATACCAGCGACAAATCGCGATGCAAGCAAAGAAGTGTATGAGTTTGCAAATGCTCCCCAGATGGCCGAGATACTCCACAGAAAAACTCCGGCTGCAATCACACGATTTCGGGGCAGACGGTCTCCGAGCCAGCCGACCGGTAGCGTAACAGCAGCATGGGAAAACATAAATGCTGTTCCCAAGAGACCTAGCGCCGCTTCATCGACCGAAAACATGGAACGCAAATCGGAGTAGACGCTGTGGTGAAAAGCGACATTCCGATTCGCGTAGTTGAGTAGGTTCGCCCCTGCTAGTAGCAATAGCGTGGAAAAACCACCATGGTTTCTGCCCTCTGCCAAGAGGGCTCAGACTAACTGGCTAATGGAAAGTGTCAAAATCTTCTGACTCGCCAGTTGGGACAGTGCTAACGGAAACCACCCCTCGCAACCGTTCTAGGCTCGCTTGCGCCTTGCCCGAACCGGTTTCTGCGGCTTGGCGGTACGCAGAGCGCGCGTCCGGGATCAGATCCAGGTGTTCGTAGGCAAGACCAAGGTTATTCCACATATATTGAGTGACATTGTTCCCACTAGTTGCCTCTTCTAGAGCCTCGGCAGCAGCTTGGTAGTCACCTCGCAAGAGCAACGTGTACCCTAGATTGTTCCACGCGTAGGAATTTTCGGCGTCCTCTTCAACGGCTTTCGAAAAAGCCGAGATCGCTGAGGTGCCATCGTCCTTTGCCAGGTGAATTCGACCGAGCGTATTCCACCCAAGCGACAAGCCAGGGTTCATGTCCAAGGCCTCTTCAACTAACGTAAAAGCTTCTTCGACTCTATTGACGAGAAGTAAAGCTCTTGCATTCTGTACCTTAGGAAAAGCCCTCTTCGGACGCATTTCTACAGCCGCAGAAAAGTAGTCCACCGCCTTGCTGTCTTTTTTATTCAGAAGGACACGTCCTTCTTTCATAAGCGCTTCATAGGTGGTCGGGAGCGTTTCTACCTCATTGGGAGGAACAATCACTTCAGTTTCCGCGGTTATTTCCGGTTGCACGGGCTCGATTTCAATTGTTTTTGGCTGCGTTTTGACCTCAGGAACCGTAGCAACAACCACACTTTTCTTTGGGTTACGTTTTTTTGAGCAACCTCCAAGTGCGATTCCGAATCCTAGGATCATGACGAGTGTTTGATTTTGTATTCTCATTATAGTTCTCCTTCCCGGTTAAAGTTCCTGGGCCTTGCAGAACTGATATTTCACGATTCAGACCAAACCGAACTGGCTGTAGTTTCAGTCGTTTGGATAGTTCTGTGTCTAAACCGACGCGTATAGTGCGTCTGTTTCCATGGAATTTTGAGACGTAAGACACATGGCGGCCTATTGCCGCGAAGCTCTCACGTAGACCACTTTGTCGACAGTGGCGACCAGCTCACCGGTTGACCCAAACACCCTTACTTCGCGTCGCCACAAAGTCTTCTTGGATTCCGAAGTTTGAACCGACTGGACGATTTCTTCTATGTCAGATTCGCTCAAACGAAATTCCGCATAAACACGCCCACGCCCAGGTTTCACAAAGTGAACAGTCGCTGCTTGATCCCAGACAACGTAGCCTTTGCCTAAGTTCTGCATGATCATAGTCATGTAAAATGGATCCGTCATCGCATAGAGCGAACCACCGAAGTGAGTCCCTACATAATTCGCGTTGCGAAGCGTCAAGTTCATAGAGACATCAATCTCGCGGAAATCTTCCGAAATCCGGTCTACTCGAATTCCGGCACCTAGAAAAGGAGGCCATAGCGACCAGAGCCTCGCAAAAACCGAGGGGTTCTTGTGCACGGCATTAAATTTGCGAATAAGCGGTGCGAACATATCTATTCACGGTGATAAGCGTTGCCATCGCAATTCGTATTCCGCCGAAGCTGCACCGCGCGACCGCCCCTCTACTTTGATCTTGCCAGAGGTTCCCGTTGGAATAACAACATTCGCAAGCACAACCGCCTCACCCCTCTGTCCTTTTTCCGAGACGCCTGCAACCCCATCGATAAAAACAGAAAGTTTACCGCTGCCGTCTCGAGTCGGTTTCAATTCCAGTCGGTACTCACCTTCTGTTGGCAAAGTGAAGTAGTCCACGTCTCCCGGCCCAAAGCTTCCCCTCTGTGTTCCCGAAGAAGAAGAAGTTTTCGCTAAGACAGTACTCTCGCTCTCAGTGTCGTTAGGCTCAAGCTCCTCCCCCGCAGCGGGAATCCGCTCTCTTGCCCAGAGAGCATATTGCCGGAACGGATTCGATCGAGTTCCCGACACTGTGATCACGTATTCGCCGTGCTCGCGGCGCGGTACGAAGCTTTGAATGCTGAGCGAACTCCCCTTTCCCCCAGAACGCGAAACCAGGGCTTCCACCTCTCCCCGTCGGGTGACACGCAGCGTTGGAGCGACCCCAGGTACGCCATCTAGGAAAATGTCTAGGACATTGCCGTACGTCCAGTCTTCCACAGAAATTCGCCAGACATCGACGTCTTTCGCCCAGCCCAGGTAGCCGAACTGCCGTTTTCGGACGCGATCGCCTGAGAATTGTCTCCGGTTTCATTGGGCTCCATTTCCCATGTCGGCTCCACCCCTCCAAGAGGTGTAAAACGGACGTCGAGTAAATAGGTCCGCGGCGCTTTATCGTCTTGCTCCTTTTTCTTTTTCTTTTTCGAAAAAGTATCAACCCGAATTGCAACCTGGCCTACCTCCGTCGGCCAGTTTGGTACCGCTTCGGGCTTTCCTGCACTTCCTTGATCGGAAACGGCAAAGACCTCTCCACCCTTTTCGATCGAAAGAACAACATCGAGATTTTCGCTAGGTACCACCTTAGCTGAAATAACACCCTGTTCAGGCGCCTCGACCAAAATGTAGTCGGTATCTTTTTCAGGCAAATCGCCTGCTACTTGAAATGGCATTTCAATGGCAACTAGACCGTCTGGTCTCTCGTTAGGTTCAACCTCTTTTAAGAGAGGCCCCGCCGCAGTTGCCCTTGCCCCCGAAGTCACAACTACCGCAGCTGCATCGGGGCTTCTTTTCAATTTTTCGCGACCACGAGATTCTTTCTTACATCCCGTAAGCACCACAACCGACAACAGGAGCACGGTGCTACGACTAGCCACTTAACCCTTCACGCGGTGCCATCGTTGCCATAAGCTCACCCTGAGTGGCCAAGTCATCGCCAACAAAGACTTGGCCTTTCATCTTCCAAATGCGGCCTTTTCGAAGAGGTTCCACCTCTATTCGCATCTGATCTCCCGGGACAACGGCTTTTCGAAAGCGGACGCCATCAATGCCCAAAAACAATACGACCTGGGTAGCAACGTCGAAATCCCCCGAATGAGCGGCCAGCAACCCTCCAGCTTGTGCCATCGCCTCGACTTGCAAGACCCCAGGCATAATTGGCTGCCCAGGAAAATGACCTTGAAAATGCGGCTCGTTGAAGCTGACGTTCTTAATCGCCACAATACCTCCCTCATCTACCGACAAAACCTTGTCAATTAGTAAGAAAGGGTACCGATGCGGCAACGCTTCTAGAATTTGTTGCGGTGTCGCAAAAGGCTTTGCGGAGGTCTCACCCATAACCTCCCGTTTGTATCACGGCAAACGCCGCAAAACGTCTTACTTGAGACGCTTGTTCACTTCGTCGGTGATATCAAGCGACGGGTCGGAATAAAGGACTGCGCTCTCATTCTTCTCCAGAACCATCCCGTAGCCCTTTTCCTTGGCGATTTTTTGAATGACCGGCGAGGCTTTGGTGAAGATCTCTCGAACCAATTTAGCTTCGTGTTTGGCCAGATCCTGCTGAAGCTGCATATAGGTTTCTTGTAGCTTGACGTACTTCTGTTGAAGTTCTGCTTCACGCTTACGGAGAACAGCGGGCTTGAGAATCGTCCGTTGTTTTTCCAGCTCCTTGGCCGATTTCTGCAAATCTTTCTGGCTCTTATCGAGCGCTTTCTGCTTCTTCTTTTTGTCGACTTCAAGTCGCTTACGCGCAGCTTTGCCAACTTTCGTCTCGTTCAGGGTTCGCTGCAAATCGACGTAGCCGATTTTAACCTTCTGAGCCTCGGCCTGCGCCTGTAGCCCGACGAAAGCGATTGTGATTCCGAGGATGGTGATAAGGGTCTTTTTGTACATAACGATTCTCCGAACGGTGTCTATACCGCCCCTCTGGAGCGGTCAAGTACTTCTAATGATTACAGGAAGCTACCTATAGTAAATTCAAATACAAGGGGCCTTTCATTGGGCTGACGATCGAGGGGCAGCCCCCATTCAAACCGAAGCGGTCCAATGGGCGAAAACCAGCGAAAACCGAAGCCAACGGAGGACCGAAGGCCTTTTGTGATGGAACGTGGAAAATCGAAGCACGGATCAACCTTGGGCGATACATTGGCGCGTCCGGCACCAGTACAGTACCTGTCCTCTAGGTTGTATGCATTACCAGCGTCAAAGAACAAGACGCCCGAGATTTGTACTTGTTCGAACAGCGGGAACTGCAATTCACTATTCCAGACCAATTTAAGGTTTCCACCTAGTATCTGTTCGCCAAGAGGTTGTCCCGTATCACCGACCTGACTGACTCGAAGTTGAGGACCAAGAGATCTTGGCGTGAAACCGCGAACATCAGTAATACCGCCTAAGAGGAAACGTTCGACAATCGGCACGCCCAATGGATTGCGACTTGTAACCACACCAAACTCCGCGTTGGTCACGAAGACAACCTTCTTGAATATATTCCAATACTGCCGTGAGAAAGCTCCGTAGCGGATAAAGACATTCTGCGACCCCAAAGCGCTCTCGGCCACCTCAACGAAACCTCGGTGGTACCAGCCTGCAGTGGGGAACAACCTGTTATTTCTTGAGTCGTAGCTAAGAGACGCTTGAACAGACGACGTAATACCGCCGCGGAACAGATTCGCGACAGAACCCGAGGCGATGGGGACCTGGGTCGAGGAGCCGAAATTACTAAACCCTGTGCCGCCTGTTGCAACCCGGACTTCTTCAAGTTTATAGGTCAAGAACGCTCGGGTCTCGAAGCTGATCGGGTAACCCCATGTCAGGCTTCCCCCTTTGGCTTCTCTTGAAAACAGATTGATAGACCGATTCTGGTTGAAAAGGTCAAACGCAAACGTCCAACGAGTGTCGAGGAAGTACGGTTCTACAAAACGAATCGTAAAAATCTGTCTAAGGTTAGATAGCTGGGCTTGAAGAGAAAGTGTCTGACCGCGACCGAATAAATTGTTCTGAGAAATCTGGGCCTGAGCGATAAAACTCTCGACAGAAGAAAAACCGGCGCCAATCTGGAAAGTCCCTGTCGGTCGCTCTGAAATCTCGACATTGACGATCATTAGCTCATCGCTTGAGCCTCGCCGCGTGGAGACTTCCACCTTCTCGAAATAACCAAGCGCCTCTACTCTCCGGCGAGAGATATCGAGGTTTGTCTGACTGTACAGGTCTCCCTCAGCCACCTTCATTTCTCGCCGGATAACCTTGTCGCGAGTTTTTGAATTTCCGCTGATATTGATGCGTTCGAAATAGACCTTCTTGCCCTTTTCCACATCGAAAGCCAGATCTACCGTTCGCTTCTCTATGTTGAGAGGAGTCTGGGGTTGAATATTGACGTAGGCATACCCTTTGTCACCGTAGTAGTCGTTGAGTGCGACTAGATCGGCTCCAATTTTGGAACGGTTGAAAATCTCGCCCTTTTCCAACGTAAGACGTTCGAAATAGTCTTCTTTCGGACCAATCAGATCACCCGTAAAGTCGATGCTCCCAATTGTAAAGACCGGGCCCTCATCAATCGGAATAGACAAGTACATGTAGCGTTTGTCTCTAGAAAGACGGACCTGAGGAGTCCCAAGCTTGACTTGCACATAGCCGTTATTGAAGTAATGAGCACTTAGGATAAGGAGGTCTCGTTCAAACGCGTCCTCGCGATACACACCAGAACCACTAACCGACGACAGCGGCCCAGCGGTTTGGGTCGCCATGAGGCTTTTTAGCTCGTCGTCGCTAAAGGCTTTGTTGCCGATAAATGAGACTTCTCGAACTTCTACTTTTGCGTTTTCGCGAACGAAGTACCAAACATCCACCTCCGACTCGTTAACGGGCCGGAGCTCGTAGTCCACAGAAGCTAGATAAAAGCCCTCGCGAACATAGAGTTCGCGGATCTTTTCTTGATTCTGCTTAACCTTTGGAACGTTCAAGATTGAGTCGGTTTTTAGATCCAGTTCCTCATTTATCTTGTCGAGGTCGAGCTCCTCGTTTCCCGAGACCCAAACCCGACGTACCGATGGCTTTTCGGTAACCGCAAAGACAACAATAAGACCTCCTGTCGGAGTAATTTCTGCCTCGACCCGTACATCGGCGAAAAAGCCCATCTTCCATACGGCGCGAATATCCTCCCGGACTTTTGCAAGATCGAGCGTCCCCCCTGGCTTGGTAAGCAAATTGACGCGGATGGCATCATCTTCAACCTTGCGATTCCCTCGAAAACGGACCTTTTCAATCTGCCTGCTTCCATCGAACCCCTGAGCCGCGATTGGCTCAGGCAAAGCGCAAAGTGCAAGTAGCACGAACGCCAAAGCGTAGCTGAGCTGGCGTGTCAAGACTTGGCTTCCCCTTGAGTGCCGCTCTCCGTATCGATGACACCATCCCGCATAACAAGGCAACGGGGCAGAAGCCCTGCAAGTTCCCGGTTGTGTGTGACCACGATAAGTGTGCTGCCTTTTTCGCGGTTGAGCTCAATGAACAGTTTGTGGATATCTTGGCTTGTGTGAGTGTCCAGATTCCCTGTCGGTTCGTCGGCTAGAACCAGCGGTGGCTCCATGACCAAAGCCCGCGCAATAGCGACCCTTTGCTGTTCTCCGCCGGATAGTTCTCCTGGTCGATGGGTCAACCGCTTCCCGAGACCCACTCGCTCCAGTATTTGCTCCGCTCGTACTCGAGCTTGCTCTTTAGGAATTCGTTGAATCAGGCAAGGCATCATCGTGTTTTCTAAAGCTGTGAATTCTGGAAGCAGATGGTGGAACTGAAAGACAAATCCAATCGTACGATTTCGAAACATCGCCAATTCGGAAGCACTCATCTTCGTGACGTCTTCGCCTCCTACAACCAACTCACCGCTAGTTGGCAAGTCGAGGGTCCCGAGAACGTGAAGTAACGTGGATTTGCCAGCACCTGACGCGCCAACAATCGCAACCATTTCGCCTGCCTGAAGGGACATATCCACGCCGCGCAACACGTCCAAAGCAGACCCTCCATGCTGGAAAGTTTTCCTTAACCCCCTAACTAGCACCTCCGCCCCTCGAGCGTTGTCGGAGCGAAGATTCCTTCGGTTCTGTTCGGTCGCCGTATGCAAAACGTCTGTGTTTCCAAATCCCGAAGGAAGGCCCCGGAAGGTACTCAGTCGCTCCGGAGGGTGTCAACGATGGCGCGGGTTTAGACCCTAGTCCTAGGGGTTCGCGTTGCCAGGAAAGCCATTAATCTTTATGGGGACGGAGTAAGAAGCAGTAATTTTTCATAACCCTGCTTCTTCCGTTACAAGACCGGCTCGATTAGCAGTCCACGAACCACAAATCACCCCCCATGCAAGGAATGGAAGACATTGAAAAACCTAACAATTATCGCTTCACTGTTTTTGCTCAGCTGCACAACCGGCGTTGAGTCCCCCCAAGAGATAACCAAGGCTCAAGCCGCCGACATCATGGCCGAGAAAGGCGACGGAGCAGACCTCTGCGAAGAGTTCGGTTGGTACTTGGATGATGTTTGCGACACTTTTTGCCCGAACCCGGATCCAGCTTGCTCCGACGGCGAACCAGAATTGGACTGCTTTCGCTCGGGTTGCGGCGGAGAGATTTGTTCGGACCAGTCAATCGTGACTACGTGCGAGTTCAAACCAGAGACCGTCTGTCTGGAAGGCGCCGAATGCACCTTCCAAACTGACAGCCAAAGTTGTGGATTCACACAAACACCTGAGCTCGTCGAATGCCTCGAAGAGATCACGGCTGGTGAAGATGTTTGGCTCACCCTAAACCCGACGCAATGTGGAACCAACCCGTGGCAACAGTCCCCGGCCGAGACGAGTGGATTCAGCCACCTCAACAATGAACTAGCCAGCATCGCGGCCTACTACGCCAGCCAAGGAATGCCCCTTGAAGCTTTAGGGCTCGTCAATCACACACAGCCCATCAATGTATGCTTGGCATGTAGCTGCCCACGAGGCGACCGTCTAGTGGTACGCGCAAATGCGATGGTTGCCCAGAGCCTCAAGGCAGTTGGCTTTTCCAAGCTGAAAGGCGCTTTGTCAACACTGCCTATTCAATGCGGCGGCAACGACTGGGAAAGCTTCAACGCTTCGAATGAAGCGGAGAAGGTGACCAAATGGAGCGCGAGCATGGGTGCGAAGATTGAAGAGCTCGGTTTCATCGTAAACGCAGAGCAGACCTTCACCTGTCTTGCTTGCAGCTGCCCACGGGGCGACGAACTCGTCGTGCTTCCCGCAACAGGCAGCGACGCTGCAATTCTTGAGAGCGCTGGCTTAGGCCAGCTATAGCCTTCAGCGTACTGATAAACCAACAAAAATGGCACTGGCCCTACCCGAGACCAGTGCCATTTATTTTTGTTCGAGCCGAGCTTAAAAATGAAGAGTTAATCCAGCGGAAAAAAGATTCGCGTTTCCACCTAAAACAACAGACGACCGGTCGCTCTTCAGGTTGAGATTCTGATGTGTGTAGTCCACGAATAACGTGACCACTGTGAAAGTAAAATCTAAGCCACCGCCAAGTGCATAGCTATTACCAGAGTATGAATCCAGAATATCGTCGTCGGCCTGCAGCCAGGTTCTATGAACGCCCACTTTGCCGTAGGCGCCCAGGGCAAGAAGGAGTGGGAAGTGGTATTTCAAATCCAGTCCAAGAGAGAGTGTGTGGTTTTTCTCCTGGCCCCTAAACAGTTCCGTTCCAAAGAGCGATCCCTCTAAAGCAATATTCCCGATTCGCTGCCCCAAAATGAGTCGCGCGTTCCTAGCGTCTGTTGTTGAGAATTGATCGCCGACACTGCCTGCAAGCGGTGCTTTCACGCCGTAGGACGCACCAATGTAGCTATCAGCATTGGCAATATTGGTCGAAGCAGCCATGAGAGCTAAGGCGAAAATGGCAGAGGTACGCATATCTCCCTTATAAGGTTGCAGCTACCGTGCCTCGTGCGCAACCTACTGAAACCAATATGGCTCTTTATTAAACTGTCAGCATGGGTTCACGATCGAGGTGAGGAAAAAGTCCCTACTTTTTGCGATTTTACTCACGGCGGAGGCCGCGAACGACTTCAGTCGATGAAGCGATTTTGGCAGGATAAAGCGTCGCGAGAACACTGATAACAATGCCCGCAAGCGCGACCGCAAGCACCGACATCGGTTCAATGTGTATGGGTAGCCTATCGATGTAATAGACATTGGGGTCCAAGGGAAATCCGCCAGCTTGTGCCGCAAGACAAGCAGCCAACCCTAAGGAAACGCCAACAAACGTCCCCACCAAGCCAATAAAGAACCCCTGGACGATAAAAATCTGAAGGACCTCTCGGTTCTTGGAACCAAGAGTTTTGAGAATCGCTATCTCTCGCGACTTTTCAACGACCACCATGATCAGATTTCCGACAATGGAAAAAGACGCAACCAAAATTGTTATCGCCAACACCATGAACATTGCGATCTTTTCGAGTTTCAGCGCGCTGAAAAGGCTCTTGTTGATTTCTTTCCAATCTTTTACTCGGTAGTCCTTGCCAAGTTTTTCTATTAGTCGTTTTTTGACTGGGCCAGTCCTCGTAGGGTCAGCCACTCGGATTTCTATACCGTTCACCTGATCGCCTAGATCGAGAAACCCCTGTAACTCGCCAAGCTCGACATAGACTAGCTTCAAATCGTACTCATACATCCCGGTAAAGAACGTCCCCCCGACGCGCGCCGACATCACTCGCGGCACCGTCCCGACGCCCGGCATTTCGATTCCTAAAGGAGAGATGAGCTGAACGGTTTGCCCCTCGTGGAGAGCGACTTGGTTTGCGAGTTCCTTGCCAGCAAAAATCCCTGGCAGCGACGCCGCCCCCGGCTCCATATAGGGAACGTCCGTAAAGTCATCAGGACCGGCTTCAGTATCAAAGTCGTCGAACAGATCGTCTAGCTCGGCAGCGTCATCCGCCGGCCCCGTTCCTCTTAGCAGTCTTTCCCGAATTGCCTCCTCTGGTGTCTTCGGCGGAGGGCTGAGCAAAATTGGCTCATCCTCTGGCAAGTCCATGTCATCTGGAGCTTGATCGAGCTTAGCGTCGACTTTCTGGGCTTTATCGATTTTATTACCGTTCTTGTCAGCAGCAGCCCTATCCCCCTCCCCAGTACCGACCGCGGGGCTAAGAGGCCACAGTTTCAATAACGCCTTCTCTTTGTCTTTATCCCTACCTTGGAGATACTTCACAAGATCAGTGACTCGACCTACGTCGACAGGATCGACCCCTTTCATAATTGCGCTTCCGTAGTTCCGATTCGCAGCTACAACAACTTCGCTAATCAAATAAGGGCCATTCGCCACCACTGCACTGTCTTCAGCGATGACACGTTGCACCTCACGGTACTCGGTAAAGGGTGTGTCATCAGCCCGCTCCACTAGAAGATGGGCGTTCGAACCAAGTATCTTTTCTCGCAGGTCATTTTCGAAACCGCCCATCACGCTTAGCACGCAGACCAATGCAAATCCGCCTATTGCCACTCCACCAATTGATACCGTTGTGAAGAAGGTGAAAAAGTGTCGGACAATTAGTAACGAAAGAGAGAAAGCCAGAAGCAGGCAGCCAACCACAACGGGAAGAACTAGAGCCATCAGCGGACCCGCGTTCTTCATAAAGGAACTCGCTTCCAACACCGCACGGTCGGTCAAAATCCCCACGCTCACCCAGGCAAGACCAGTTAGAAAAACTGACGCCCCGAGAGGAAGTAACCACCATCCGGGTTTCTTGGCAAAGGACAAGAAACTCCCAACAAAGATCGCACCAGCGCCCGCTAAGGCCAACACACCATGAAATAGGGATACGGTTTCTAATTCCAAAGACGGTAAGGTGTTGAAGCAGAACGCCAACAGCCCAGCACCAACAACCCCGACCAGAATCCCAACAGCACAAAACCGAAAAAACAACTTATGGCGAAGTTTGACGCAAAGACCACAAATGCCCCACAGAATGAAAGCTGCTCCGACTAAGGGCGCAGGCTTTTCGAACGCCCAAATGGTGTCGAGACGCGTTGGCGGTACAGAAGCCGCAACTAAGAGAGACACGCCCGACATTAACGCTGACTGAGCCAACCAAAAGACCGACCATCTCTTGAAAAGCAGACGATGCAAAACAACGAAACCAGCTAGCAAAGGAGCGCCTGCCAAAACGATCGAAAGGGCAATGGCTCCCTCGGCGCGGATCCATGGACGTATAAAGCCCACAGCAAACGGTTTTAGTGGACCTGTAAACGCGCCACCGCACAGAATCAACGCCCCCAGTAACACAAAGAGCAATATTGGAAGGCTGACCCGCCGTGGACGGTCGAGCAAGTAGCGAAACGCTACGTATTTTTGAAAGCCATCACCCATACCGAGCCGACGCCTACCCTTCTGGGCGCATCAGGGGAAATAAAATAACATCGCGAATCGAGGTTTGCCCGGTTAGCAGCATCGTGAGCCTGTCAATACCAATGCCCTCGCCAGCCGCAGGAGGCATGCCTAGTTCTAAGGCCCGACAGTAATCTTCGTCGTAGTCCATGGTCTCATCCGCGCCAACTTGTTTAGCCTTTACCTGAGCCGCGAACCGGGCGCGCTGGTCATCGGGGTCATTTAACTCAGAAAATGCATTGGCGATCTCAGTCCCTGCAACCATCAATTCAAAGCGGTCACAGTACGCTGGATCGTCGTCTTTTTTTCTCGCAAGCGGCGAAACTGCCAGTGGGAAATCAGTCAAGAACGTGGGCTCAACCAGTTTATCCTCTGCGGTCTGCTCGAAGATCATATATCCCAAATGGCCTGAGGCAATTCTTTGTTGCTCCGCGTCCATTGCGTCTACGGCTTTCTGAGCTAGCTTTGAACGAGAAGAAGCATCCTTGAACCCTGCAACAAATTCGCCCGAATTGCCCAAGGAACCAATGGCATCCGCATCTAACCGCTCCAACAGCGCGTGAGCTACTTCGCTCGAAGACACGCCTACTTTTACCGCCGTCTCCGCTGCAAGAGTCGTATCGTCAAAAAGTTCAGCTGGCTGTTTCCCCAAATTGACCACGGCATCTCGCACCGAGAGCCGACGCCAAGGTGCCTCGAGTTCAATAGCTTTCCCGTCCCAGGAACATTCCGTTGTGCCATTCAGATCTTTGGCTAGTCCGACAACCATCTCCTCAGTGAGGTTCATCAGATCTTCGTAAGTAGCGTAGGCCTGATAAAACTCGAGCATGGTGAACTCGGGGTTATGCTGACGCGATAACCCTTCGTTGCGAAAATTTCGATTGATCTCGTAGACCCTGTCTAGCCCACCAACAACAAGCCTCTTCAGATACAGCTCAGGCGCGATGCGCATGTAAAGAGGCATATTGAGAGCGTTGTGGTGAGTGGTGAACGGCCGCGCGGCCGCTCCACCAATGATTGGGTGCATCATTGGGGTCTCTACCTCTAAATACCCCCGCGCATCCAAGAAGCTTCTGATCCCACGAACGATTTGACTGCGCTTGCGGAACACATCGCGTACGTCTGGATTCACGACCATGTCGAGGTATCGCTGTCGGTAGCGGATTTCTACATCATTCAACCCACCCCATTTGTCCGGCAGAGGTCTCAACGCCTTAGTGAGTAGGAAAAGTCGGTCACAGAGAACCGACATCTCTCCGCGCTTTGTCCAAAACACAACCCCCTCGGCGCCAATAAAATCCCCGACATCTAAGGCCGGCAAGACAGACTCAAAGTCATCGCTGTTAAGTTTGTCGATATTCAAGTAAAGCTGGATCTGCCCCGAACCATCACGAATGGGTGCAAAAACGGTTTTGCCAAACCCACGCCGGGCGACTAGCCGTCCGGCAACTCGAACCCGTTCGCCATCCACTGGGACCATGCCCGGTTTGTGTTCTTCCGGTTTAGTACCCTCGTACTTTTCTCTAAGCTCCCCTAATTTGAAATTAGGAACAAAATCGTTGCGATATGGATTGCGGCCGCCATCACGCAACTGCTGAACTTTTTCTCGACGTTCGCGCATCATGCGCTCTAGGGTTTGCTCGTTTTCGGGGCCTTCAGCCATGGGAGCGAGAATGTACGCTAACTTGCCAACTCCGAGTAGGATGTTTGTATGAGCCTCCGTATTGCCCTGATTCCGCTGTTTCTTGGTACAGCGATTTCCTGCAAAACCGCCCCCAAAGACGAAAAAGTCACCGAGAAAGACGAACCGGAAACCGTCGCAAAGAAGGCGCAAGGAGCCTCTGTTGGCGAGATCGACTGGCTTCAGGATAATTATTCTGAAGCAATTCAAGTCGCAACGCGAACCGAACGCCCTTTGGTAATCAAGATGTGGGCCCCGTGGTGTCACACCTGCCTCTCCATGAAAGAGTTTGTCTTAAAAGATCCAGGGTTGGTTGCACTTGGCGACCGCTTTGTATGGCTTGCGATGGATACAGATAGGCCAGAGAACGACGCTGCCTTAAAAAAACTGCCGGTTAGCTCGTGGCCTACCTTTTTTGTCCTTAACCCCAACAACGAGAAGGTGCTGGCCCGCCATCTAGGCGCAGCCTCGGTCAGACAACTTCGCGACGTGTTTGCACTCGGGGAAAGCGCCTTTAG
>CAYPIX010000021.1:38570-41443 GCA_964410875.1 uncultured Kofleriaceae bacterium | reverse complement strand
ACTTGGCTGGACGACGGTATCCATGACACGCATACTGGCCCCAGCGCGGGGCCAAAAGCCCGCTAGAGCCAGGGGGCTCCAGTTTTCTAAGTCAAGCGCTAGGAGAGCCTGCGAACCATGTCGAGAATATCAAGACCAAAGCGTTCCACTTTTGAAGGTCCTAGGCCCGGTATCTCAAAGAGTTCCTCCACGGTGGAAGGCTTTGCCTTTTCAATTTCTGAAATCACAGCGCGCTGAAAAACCATATAAGGCTTCCATTTAAGAGCTCTTGCCTGCCGCTTTCTGTAATTCTCAAGCGCTCTCGACATTTCAGAACCGCGGCGGCGCGGCTTTTTGGGACGAGTTTTTTCTCCGTCTTCGCCATCAAATCTCCTGGCGCTACGAACCGGCCGGTTGGGCAGCCAAACCGTAGGATACTTCTTTCCTTTACGAACTAGAGCCCCGTCGGACAGATACGCCTCGATTGCTTCGACTATCAGAGGAACAGGAATGTGTGCTAACGAAGCATGGAAAGGGTTTTCTGTTAGACCAAGCCGTCGGACGTTTTTTGCCATACTACCGTGAAGAGCCTGGGCCAAAGTTGTCTTACCCACTGGCTTAGAGAGAGCTTCAACTGCAGAAAGAATCTTCTCCCTCTCATCATCTGTGAGAGTCGCATCATAAGTCCGCGCTCGACGCTTTGGCACCTGTGAGGTCTCTCCCAGGCAGTCGTCGCAACGTCCACAAGGAGGGCTCTCGGTGTCGCCAAAATGGGAGCAAAGCCATTGCTGCCGACATCCCTCGCCGCCAGCATAAGCCTCCATCTTTGCCAGCGCAGCCTCCGCGCGAGCCATGGCCGCACCTCCAGCATTCCCTAGAGAAGCAAGCCGGCGCTGGGTCATCAAATCTCCACGACCAAAAAACAGAACGCAGCGCGATGGGTCGCCATCGCGCCCAGCACGGCCTGCTTCTTGGTAATAGGCCTCCAAGCTACCTGGGGTTTGAAAGTGTACAAGCAACCGGATATCAGGAATATCAATTCCCATCCCAAACGCATTGGTCGCAACCAAGACAGAAGCTCTACCGGACTCGAACGCGTTCTGGGCCTGATCTCTTGCCCCCTGGGTTCGCCCTGCATGGTAGTAGACCACCCGCGTTCCGGCACTTCTAAGCGCAGTCGCGACCGTTTCTGTTTTCTTTCGGGTACTACAATAGACAATCACCCTGCCCCCGCCTGAAATATCGCAGTCCTGGATATGCGCGCGAAGACTTTCCAGTCTTTCTGCGTCGGTTCGCAAGTGAGAGACAGAAAACGCCAAGTTGGGCCGTGCAAAACGCCCAATAACGCGACAGGTTTTCCTCAGACCCAAATTCTTTTCAATTTCGTTGAGCACTTCCGGGGTGGCCGTTGCCGTTAGCGCAACCATCGGCGCCGGGGAAACCAGCCGAAGCTCACCGACACGCAGATATTCCGGTCGAAAATCGTGCCCCCACTGGCTCACACAGTGTGCTTCGTCAACGGCCCAAAGAGCGATCGGGACCCTGCCAAGCAGCCGCCGGAAGCTCGGGACCGCCGCCCTCTCTGGCGACACGTATAGGAGCGCGAGTTCGCCGGCGAGGAGCTGCCTTACACTCTCCCGGCGCTCGTCATCGCTTTGGCTACTGTTGAGTGCGGCCGCCGCGACTCCTCGAGCCCGTAGCGCATGGACCTGATCGCGCATCAGCGCTATGAGAGGCGAGATGACAATCGTGGTACCGAAACCGTGCTTAGCAAAAACCAGCGCAGGAACCTGATAGCAAAGAGACTTCCCCGCGCCCGTTGGCAAGAGAACAGCGGCATCGCCGCCAGTAAGAACCGCATCGACAGCCTTCTCTTGTCCGGGGCGAAAGCCGTCGAAACCAAACGTCTCGCGAAGCACATTTTTCGCGGCCTCTGGCGACGGGGGAACCACGGTCTATGTGTATCACAGCACCACCACAGTAATCACCGCTGGTTACAAGCGCCTCTTCTCAATTGTGGTATCTCCAGGCTTCGAGATGGGAAGCCCAACCGACCACGAAGGACCGAGACCGCTGGGTCCTATTGCTATCAGCGACGGCTTGCAACAAACCCTGTCCCGTCTACAACCAACTGGCGCAGAACTCGACGCTGACAAGTTGCACGCTGCTGAGGTCGCGCATGGGTTCCGGTTCGCAAACGATATACTGGCCGTGTACGCGGCGGAGCCAAAATTGCTCAAAGGGTTTCGAATAGATCAGCTAACCGCTTTTGCAGGCTTATTGGCAGAAAAAAAAGCCCCTGGCGATCTCCTAGGGCTCGCAACAAGAGACGACGAAATCATCTGCCTAGAAAAACGGACTGCCCCAAGAGAGCAAACAGTACTTCACGCCTTTTCCGCTAGGTCCAAGAAAACGAGAAAACTCGGGACGCTCGAGGATTGGCTACAGCAAGAGGCTCCCCAGGGTAAGCCGTCCATCGTTCGAAAATTTGCACCGACACTTATTAGGGTACCGCCGTCTGGCGACCGCGGACGCCGAGTCACCCACAAGGTGTTTGGTCATGGGCGCGTTTACGTCGACAAAGGAGGCGACGACACTCGCATCCTCAAAGTCGCATTTGATAAAGGCGGATTAAAAATGATCCAGGCGCGTTTTCTAAGTTTCGACGACGAGTAAAAAAGAACAGCGGCACTTGGGGAAAAGTACCGCTGCTCCAATTGCTGTATAGCGTTGAGTTCCTTAGTTTCGACCGAAGCCCGAACGCTGATTAAACCGTACGTTGTTGCGGTTGTTATTGCGGTTGTTGAACTGTCCGTTATTGCGGTTGTTGCGGTTATTGAACTGCCCGTTATTGCGGTTATTGCGGTTGTTGCCAAACTGCCCGTTATTGCGGT
>CAYPIX010000021.1:0-38470 GCA_964410875.1 uncultured Kofleriaceae bacterium | reverse complement strand
AACTGCCCGTTATTGCGGTTATTGCGGTTGTTGCCAAACTGCCCGTTATTGCGGTTATTGCGGTTGTTCCGGGTATTGAAATTGAGAAACAACCCACCGTTACGGTTATTGCCGAAGTGCCCGTTGTTGCGGCCGCGGTTAAACAGATTGCGAAGATTAAAACTCAAGCCAAAACCGAAATTGCCGGCATTGTGGTTCCGGCCGAATCCGTAGTTGGCTCCCTGGCAGCTCCGCCCGAAGATACCGCTTGGAGAAAACGGGCCGTGGTTGTTGTACCGACCGTGGTTTCCACCAGCGCATTCCAAACCAATCGTGTAGTTGTCCTGCCACTGCGATTGGGCATTGGTAACCCGTACGTAGTAGGCACGTCCCGCCTGCGCCAAGAACTCAGTGTGGTCTGGTCCAGTCGCGATACACCTCTCACTGCAATCGCCAGTAAAATCACCCTCCGACACGCAGAGCATCGTTGTTCCACGGCGGTTATAAGGACGGTTATTACTTCCGTGCAAGTGGACTCGCACCCGCTGGGTAATGTGGCTTGCGAAACTGTAGATGTTTTGCTGCGCTTGATTGCCGTATCCGCGATTAAATCCTACTTGGCCAAAACCGCCGCCTCGCGTGAAGAGAGAGGTACCGTCACAAGTGAGGCTCTCGCTAGTGCGACAAATGCCAAAGTCGTTGCCACCAAAGCCGTTACCTCCAAAGCCGCCACGGGAACCAAATTGTCCGCCTTGTCCGCCGAAGCCGTTGCCATTGCCAAAGGTACAAAATGAACTGCAACCGTCGCCGTCGAACTGGTTGCCGTCATCGCATTGCTCGCCAGGATCGAGCCTAAGATTTCCACAGTCGGAATTGTCGTCGCAGGCAGATGTAAATAGAAGGCCGCCAATGGCAAGCACACTAAAGGTCGGAATTACTAAAGTTTTCATAAGTCTAGGTTTCGTTAAGAGTTTGATGTTTACCCTGGAGGGCAGTGTTCGATTTTCGGTCAAACCACCCTTAAGCAGGTCTCGCGCCAATCTATTCACAAAATGAATCTTCTTTAGTGAACAGGGTTTACGTCGCGTTCTTAGGTTTGACGGCTATTCAAGTCGCCACTGTTTGAAAAGCAGAGGTGACAAATCTGTCCACCCAACGAAGGTCGCTCAGCATCTTTTGGTGCAACCCCAGACGCAGGTCAGGATACCGAAAACCAGCCAACCCGACTTATTCCTACTTCAACCTTAGACAGCGAGGCCGAGGCAGACTCCACCGTTTACCCTGGTGGTCTCTTAAAAACCTAACCTGATGGCCCTTCTAGCTACACATGGGGTCATTCTCTTCCATCCGAGTACATAATTCCGCGCAGAGCAGTTCCAAGTTGGGGTGATGCAAGCCGCACTTGAATCACACAACTTGACGAATAAGAGCAGCGTCTCTTAACGCGAACAACAACATCAAAAAAACAAGCCAACCAGAACCATTATGGCCACCAGACGAGCAACCTCCGCCTCCGGCCAGTCCGCTTCCATCAGGGCTCGTTGGCACGAAGTCTGTTCCTAAATCCGAGGAGTCAATCAAGCCCGTACAGTCGATGTCGAGTTCGCCGCAAGACTCCTCACAACGTCCGTCGGGGACACAACAGTCGGTATCCGCGTCTGCGCAGCCAGCGACGCAAATACCATCTGCGGCACAGCTACCCTCTTCGTGGTCGGCGATGTAGTCATTCAGCCAAGCCGAGTGACTATCCGTACGCACTGCGATGTCTACACCCGAGCCGCAGATATCGGTTCCGCGGGAGGTAACGCCAGCGACGTATTCTTCCCCGGCGATCGTAATTAGGTTGGGTCCCCCTGAATCACCATAGCAAGTTCCTTGGATGAAATTTGTGGTTGCCATTTCGCCCGTTCGCAACCCTCCTCCAGGTGTCACGTCGCTGAGAGTTGCCGACCCTTCCCTTTTTACCCCTGCATCGCGGCCAAACTCATGAGTCGTCCCGAAACCGACCAAATGAATCTCGGCACCCTCGCGCCCCTCCAGTGGAAGTTGGTTAAAACGAATAGGACTAATACCCTCGGGCGCCGCATCTAGCGTTAGCGCTGCGAAATCCGTCCCAGCCAAGATCGAAAAGTCGGCCACCCCAATTCTTTGACCAGGCCCACCAAAAAAGTTGATGAATTGAGCCGTTATCTGCGACGGCGGTACAATCAGACAGTGAGCGGCAGTAATTATGGTCCGCGGAGTTACCAACGCACCCGTGCAAATCCCTACGTCTCCCAAGAGTAAGAGAGGAACCGCATCATACTCCTCGGTTACGGTACCGTTGACTATGGCCCGATTGCCGTCTCCAAATTCCGGAACGCCAGAATCGCAGGCAACAAACGCCATACATACAACCACACCCCAACGCGGTAGGAATCGCATTCCAACCTAAAGGGTTCGCAACTATCGTGCCTCTCTTCACAGTGGTTTAACCAACCGCTTTTGCTTATTCGGGGTTGGGAAAGCCGGGCATGGGAACCCATAACCTGGGGTAGATACACGCACCGCGGTGTCGGACTTTGGAGCTATTTCGGGCAAGCGATCGGCCCAGGTCCGATCTAGAATCCTTCCAGTGCGTAGCGCTGTTTTACTACCCCTGGTGCTGTTTGGATTGAACTGCACAACCTCTCCGTCCGACGACTCCGACGGTGAGCTGCCCCCTCGAACAGATGGCCAGCCAGAGACCCTCCGAATCGCAACGTGGAATGTAGAGAACTTCCCCAAGAACGCTGCGACTCCGCAATTGCTTGCAGAATCCATCCTGGCTCTTGAGTTAGACCTTATGGCGATTCAAGAGGTCGCCGATGAGGACGCTTTCTGGGACCTAGTCGAGGACTTACCACTTTACGCGGGAACGCTTTCGCCGCATGAGTACTTTGACGGTAGCTACCAGAAAGTCGGTTTCCTCTATCGAAGCGACAAACTTCAGGTGGGCAATATACGTGTCCTCTTTGACCACGACGGCTTTTCGTTCCCTCGTCCTGCATACCAGGCAACGGTGACCAGCAGAACCACAGGAGCAGACTTCTTCGCTATCACCTTGCACCTAAAAGCCGGGCGCGGAAATGACAATCGAGAGCGTCGTATTTCTGCCGCTCAGGAGCTTGCTGACCATGCACTGAAGCTGGCGACAACCGACGATGACATCGTCCTGCTTGGGGATTTCAACGACGTGCTGACATCCAACGCTGGCCGCTCGGTTTTCGAGCCGTTCTTGTCGGCTGGCTTTGATATTGTCACCGATGAGCTTTCCGACGAGGGCGCCTACTCTTTCGTCCCATCAATGGTAATGCTTGATCACATTGTCGCGAGTTCTGCCCTTACAGGAGAAATCGTTTCAGAAAGCGACAGCATCCCCCAGCTCGATTTTGCCATTAGAAACTACGACGCCTCGCTAAGTGACCATCTGCCGGTCACCTTTGCCATCACTCCGATCGCTGACTGAGACGATTCAGATTACCTGCATCCGGTATCAGAAGACGGACACCTGAAACGTGCGTGCAGGTGATTCTCGTGTCCAGGCTCATGGCGAATCACGCCGCGGGCTGTGTGCGGAGGGGCTGGGTACTGAAAAAGCTCATCGACTTCTGCCTGAGAAACACCTGTACGTAGCGCGTACTTGTAAAGCAGTTCCTGCAATTCGTAAGACAAGAAAATCATCTGAAGTCCACCATCCATGTCTCGAGTTTCGAGCAGGGTTGTGATGAGCTGCCAGGTCGCCTCGAAATGGAGATTTTCTTTGGTCGCGTCTGCAAACGATCGGGGCACCATATTGGGGGCATTGCGAAAGTAAAAACCGATATCAACGTCGCGGCCACTCTGGTGAGAAACATGGCGTTTGATGCGGCCACCACGAGGCGAAGAGATGTCACCGATGGACAGCCTGTGCAACTCAGGGAATTCGTTGTACGTGGATTCAATAGCGTGATGGAGGTGGGCAACCATCCTAGCTGTTCCCCATGCTAAGTCGGGCCTTCGCCGATGATAAGCATCGTGCGCTGGAAGCTGCGTACCCTCGAACAAACGCCCTGCACTGGGCCAACCAAAACTCTGTCCTTCTCCTCTTGGAAGCACACGGCGGGTGATACGAGCCCCGCTACTACCACCAACGGTAAAAGGAATCCGAAGCGAGCTACCAGGCCGAATCAAGTTACCCGAGATTCGGTTGCTGGCCCGGATCGCAGAAACTGATGTTTTGTATTTTCTAGCGAGCCCGTAGAGGGTATCGCCAGCACGCACTTGATGAATCTGTCCTCGGCCGCGCCTTCCTCGAGGGGCAAGCATGGCCGCGACTCGGGCTTGACGTTGGCGAGTGCGGGACTTTCCAACCACCTGCCGCTTCCCATCGCACTTGGGAATACTTAGCGTTTGTCCTGGGCGTATCGTATTCCCCGAAAGCTGATTGGCTCGCCGAACGGAATCAACACCGCACCCATTTGCTCGCGCAATACGCCAAAGGGTTTCCCCTGGAGCAACACGGTGCGCACCTGCGTGGGCGGCCGGAGCCTTGACGAAAACGACGAGGGATAAAAGAGAAAGGAAGAGGGATATACGCAGTACTGAACTGGACATCTGAACCCGGGAGCGTACATGCTGGCTCCCACCCTTTGCAAAATTCTGAAACAGCTCTCATCTGACATGAATCAGAGTCACAGTCTGATACTGGGAGTCGCCATCCAAAGTCACCCGGGTATCGAATATCCGTGGGTCCGAGCTACCTGGTCAACTTGTCTTGATAGCTCGTTTTTCGCTTGGGCTACTAGGATTGGCGTCACAGCCTGAGCCACGACCAGGGGAACCTGATCTTCCGGTAGTTCTACTACGAGCTCACTGTTCACGAGGACCTGGCCTTCTCGGCCCTTTTCCGCATCTGCCCAATCACAGACACCCCAAACAAATTCAGTCTCTTTGACAAGCCGCTTGATTTCATCGTGCAGATACAAAGAGCTAGCAGATAGCGCGTGATGTCCAATAATAGCGCGCATAAGCGAGGGGAGTTTCGTACCGGTGAACGAATAGCGGTCTCTCTGGGGCTCCGAGATCACACGCAAATCGCCATCACGACCGAAGCGAGCCGCCTCCGAGATCTTTTTTTGACCCAGCCAGAAGCTCGCTACCACTGCGTCACCGTCCGCCTCCAAACGCCGGCAACCTTCTTGTGCCCAACTGAATTTTTTCCCGTGAAGAAAAACCCGCTCCAGCCCATTTCGCAGATCAACAGTCGCAGAATCTCCAAGAAAAACTCTTTCGAAAGGTCGTGGCAAGAATTCGACAGCAGGTTCGACATTCTTTCCCGTCGCAAGACCGTGGGAGAGTTCCGCGACGAAGCAGTCCTCAGTACCGCTGGTAACGTCAAAACTAGCCAGTAAAGAGCGAAACAGGTGGCGAGTTGGATAGGGTCCACGGTATCGAAGTTTCTTGTTTGCCTTCTTTGCCAAAACGTTCAACAGCCCAGAGCCTGCCCCGACAGGAAGAGACCTCGGTTTGTCGACAGCCGGTATGCAACCCGGATCCTGCCACTTGATAGTTTGGACTGATGCCACCTCTTTGCCGCGATACAGAATTGCATCGCTACGCCATGTGGGGTGCGAGCCCGCTCCAGGCGCGACCACAATGCACTCAGAACCAGGGAGGTCGACCTGGAAAAACCCATCTGATTGAAGCGTCACAGCGGAAGATTTACCCCTGCCTTACCCCAAAACCTCTTTAACGTTCGAGGTGTTACCTTGTCCACAGTTCCAAACCCGCTATTAGCCACGACGCAGGTACGTTATGCTGTTAGTTGCGATGGGTCCACTGTTGATCTCACCTCCAGCGGATAGCGCGATAGCCGCCAATATTGCAAAGCAATGCGGAGGTGACATTGGGGAACTAACTCTTCGTGAATTTCCCGACGGCGAACTCTACGTTCGAATTGACACTCCACTCAAGGGGCGGAATGTATGGGTCATTTGTACCATGTTGCCGGCAGGGAAAAAGATGCACGCTGCATTTATGCTTGGGGCAACGGCAAAAGATCTGGGTGCAACACATGTTGCACTCGCAGCCCCTTACCTAGCCTATCTCCGTCAAGACAGCCGCTTTAAACCAGGTGAGGGAATCACGTCGCGATATGTCGGCAAATGGCTGTCCAGTGTATTTGACGAAGTACTCACCCTCGATCCACACCTTCATCGCTACGAGACCCTTTCGGAAGTGTACGCGGTGCCCGCGAAAGCCTTGCCCACCGCACCTCGGATCGCCTCCTGGGTAAAAAAAGAAATCAAGAACCCTGTCATTGTCGGCCCGGACATGGAAAGTGCTCAATGGGCGAAAGCGGTAGCAAGCGTACTCGACTGCCCAACCGTCATCCTTGAAAAAGTTCGATTTGGCGATGACAACGTTCAGGTTTCCGCCCCAGACTCAAGCGATCTATCGCTTCTGGATGGCCGGACTCCGGTTTTAGTCGACGATATTATCTCCACTGGCTCCACAATGGTCGAAGCCCTTCAACTTCTTAAAAAGGCCAAGGCCAACGAGCCCCACTGCGTCGGGATCCACGCTGTGTTCGCTGGAGAGGGAAATTCCGTAGAATCCCGCCTCATCAAAGCGGGGGCAAAACGCGTTGTTACTTGCAACACAATACCCCACCCCACCAATGCAATTGACATCGTCCCAACCCTGTCTGACGAAATTAAGCGAGTTAGAGGATGAGCAACAAACAGGGCGACAACGGCCAACCGCCGCCATTGCCGAGTGCAAACAAGCAAAGCCTCATCGAGTTAGAGCAGGCATTCAACCGAGCAGTTGGAACCATGAGCATGCACTTTCAGCCCATTGTGCACGCCAAAGATCACGCGGCTTTTGGTTACGAGGCGTTACTTCGAACCCACGACGTTGAAATCCGTCACCCTGGCGCGATGTTCGATGCAGCTGAGAGACTTCACCGAGTAGAACGTCTTGGCCACCTCATAAGAAAAGATATTTCTATGCGTGCCCACGAAACCGATTCGGGGCTTTTATTCGTAAACCTTCACGCGCTTGATCTCCTTGACCCATCGCTCGCATCCCCGTTTTCACCTCTCGCAAAAATCTGCCACCGTGTAGTATTGGAAGTGACTGAGCGTTCGAGTGTTGAAGGCCTGTCGGACATCCACTATCGCGTAGCGACATTGAGAGAGATGGGCTTTCGAATCGCCATAGACGACCTTGGCGCTGGACACGCACGTATGAAAGAGTTTTCTCCTCATGAGACAGACTTCGTAAAGTTAGACATGAGCCTTGTCCGAGGCATTGAAGACAATCCGGTTAAACAAGACTTGATTCGTTCCATTACCACCCTCTGCCGCGATCACGGTATATCCGTGGTCGGAGAAGGCGTTGAGACGGAGGTCGAGCGTGAGGTGATCGTCTCTTTGGGCTGTGACTTGCTTCAGGGCTACCTAATTGCCAAACCTGCCCCCAATTTTGTCGACGTTCCGCTACGCACCCCCTAGCGCTTTCCCACGGAAGTATTTCGCGCCAAAAACGTGATCCGCGGCTATTTTCTAGGGTAGCGTTCAAGACACCTTTCAGGCGGGTCATATGGAATTCCTTTCACTTCTTACCGAATCGGGTCTTTTTACACTTTGGTCGCCGACGTTTTTGATGGCTGGCTATCTACTTATTCTCATTTCCCGCTACCGCAATGAGGCCAATGACCCTCAGGCTAGCCTTAAATTAGTCCTCTACTTTTTTCTGCTAATGGGATTAGGATTTGCCTGCGATGGAGTCGTAAAGCTTCTCCACTACCTTTTGAGCGGCACCAAAACTGGCTCGGCCGGGATCAAGCAAGCGATCGCTGGACTGGTTTCCGGCGGTTTGGTCGTCTTCGTCATGAAGTACCTATACCTTCCTCGATCAAACGAGCTCGCGCAGCCAAGACTTCTTCGTTTCCTAACAGGTTTCGTCCTTGCGATTGCCGGCATAGGAGCTGTAACAGGCCTCTACACTTTTCTTGCCAGCCTCGTCCAGAACAACGCTTGGGCTACGACCTCAGGGATGATGGCTACTACCATTGTCTACGGTGGATTGACGTACCTGGCCCTCCAGCGCTTCGGTCAAATGTCTGGCTGGCGCGAACCACCGCCTCGAGCTGTTTCAATTGCGGATACACGTGACCATCACGGTTATGGCGCTCCACCTCAACAAGGGTATGGCGGCCCGACCCAGGGGGCGGCACCTCCACCTGATGGAAACGGTGGCGGCTGGTCTGGGCAGTAACCGCCGGTTACACGTCAAGCAGATCAAGTGAGTACATATTTCCGCCGTTGGAAAGAATGTAAATCTGTCCCTTGTCGACCACCGGCGCGCCGGAAAAACCGATACCGGGATCAAAGTACTGAAAGACAACGCCAGTCTTTTTGTCAGCTACGAAAAGGCCTGCACCACTGAGCGCGTAGACGAGGTATTTCTCGGTCGCCGCAAAATCGGCTGGTTCACCACCGCCGCGCGTACCCTGACGCCAAATAATATTGCCAGACAGATCCACTGCGTAGACACCAGATTCTGCCGCCGCAACGTATAGTCGGCCTTCGTCAGAAAACACCGGCCCGGCGCCTTCAATAATCAGTCGCCATTTCTGCGCTCCAGTTTCCCTATCAAGACCGAAAAGGCCACCGGAAGAGGACGTGACATAAACCATATCGTCAATAACAACAGGCGTGGAATCGACGTCGACGAAACGTTTGGCTTCGCCAGAAATTGATTTAACCCAAGCGACGGTACCGGAAGCAGACCTCAGAGCTACGACTCGCCCATCCGCGAACCCCGCAAACACAAGATCGCCGGAAGCAGCAACCCCCCCATGCCCACGAAGCGTAAAGCCATCCGGTGTTTCCACTTTGTGTTGCCACCGAAACGTTCCCTTGTGTCTGTCGAGAGCAAACACCTGGTCTGATTCATTACTGAAAACCACCAAATCTCCGACCACAACCGGCGCCTCAAGAATCGCCCCGCGAGTTTCGTATTTCCAACGAATCTTGCCATCAAGGTGTTCGACGCAATAAAGCGTCCCGTCGTCAGTGCCTACGTAAATCATCCCATTGTGGACGAGAGGCTTAGACGAAACCGAAGCGAGTGCACGTTTCCAAAGGACTTCTCCATGAGCACCGCTGATGGCATAAAACGTACCCTGCTGGGAACCGACATAGAGTCGGCTCTCCCGTTCGAACCTCTCGTCCAAAGCAGCGGAGGCAAATTCCTGGGGCTTGGCACGAACCATGTCGTCATGCATTGGAATTAGCCAACGAAGTGCTAACACACCGCGCCCGGACTCCTCGGTGGTCGGGTCCATCGCGTCGATGTTGACTCTGCCGTGAACGCACCCGGAAAGCCCTGCGGCCCCAGTAAAGACTGCAGCCCAAAGAAGAATGGCAGAGGCTAGCTTAATTCGATGCCCGCCTGAGAACGTCAAGTCGTTCCTCAATCGTTGTTTTCAACGCAGAGTCTGGCTCTACCTCGAGCGCCCGCTCAAACCGAGCAATTGCTTCTTTGTTCTTTCCGAGCGCTGCGAGCATTCGGCCTGCGTGATAGTCGCCACTTCCACGGCCGCTAGCGTCGGCAGATGGCGCGTTAGCGTAGGCGTCAGCAAGAGCATCATACTTCTTGAGAGCAGACTCCAGATTCGCCTCACGCCCACCTTCGTCGGCACTTGCCTCCGCTTTAAGCTCGTCGACAAAAGCGTGCCCCTCTAACGCAGACATACGGCTCTTGCCATCACTCGATCCTGCTATTGATTGGTACAATGCAGAGGCTTGGTCGTATTTACCCAACCTCACTAGCGTGGATGCATGCAGAAAACGACCTTTCTCGTATACCCCGCTATCGCCATATTTGGACTTAAGAGAATCGAGCGTAGCCAGGACTGCCTCGTCGCGTGCAGTCGCGGTTTCGAAGCTCTCCGGTCGAAGCCCCAGGGTCGCTTGTTCACCTTCCACTTTCTCCTCGACAGGAAGGTAAGAAAGGCGAAGCGCTTCGGCATACATGGAACTGGCCTCGGCTCTATCTTTGTTGATCTGCCAATTGAAGACTGCATACCCGAGAAGACCGGCTGCGGCGATCACACCAAAAACGATTAGTAGTTTTTTGTGGGGGACCAGGGTCTCAACGACTTCACCAACGCCCTCGACGAACTCGTCAGTTTGGCTGATTGCGGACTTGCCTCTTCCATAAGTACCTTTATTCTTTGCCACGTTACGTTTTCCTAGCACCGCGCTAGTTCGGGTGTCAAACGTTGGTCACAAGGACTGCGAAACGGGTTGCCCGAGTTTTCCTGAACCTTGTTGCGAGATCCTTTGAACAGCAGCTACGGTAACGCCCATGAGCCCGTTCCGCGTGTCGGTCCTCCTTTTCTTGTTCGCTAGTTCATCGCCTTCTTGGGCTGGCCCCGATGATCGAGCGCTTTCCGTCGCTGCGGGGTTTTCCACCTACCTTGTGGAAGACAGCGGCGCTCCGGGCCTTCATCTAGGGGTTGAGTACGACCGCGGGCTCACAAACTCCGTTTGGCTCCATGCACAACTCGCGCTGGGTACCCATTTCGGTGACGGAGACATCAAAAGCGGATCAGCTATGGTGAGCCTTCGCTATGCCCTCGATGTAATCAAATACGTTCCCTATGTCGACTTAGGGGCTGGCGCAGCTCTTTTTACAGAGAACTCGAGATTTAACACCCAAGTCGAGCCCATGATTCGAGTCGGTCTAGGTTTAGACATTCTCACTAGCCGGCGATTCTCTTACGGGGTCTACGCCCGCTTCGATTCGTTTCTCTCGGACAGCGGCCTTTTCACAGCCGGCGTCAGAGGCAGCTACAGGTGGGGCTTCTTCTAGCGAGCAGCAGCGTTTTTCTGCGCGTCTTCGCGGCGTTTACCCTTCGTGCCCTGGGCTTTGGCTTTCACAAAAAGACGCAATGGACTGCCACGGAAACCGTAACGTGCACGGAGCTGGTTGATAATGTAGCGTTTATAGGCTGGAGCGAGCCCCTTGGGCTTGTTTGCGAAAAGAAGAAACGTCGGAGGCTTAATACTTCCTTGAGTTATGTAATGCATGCGAACAGCCTTGCCGCGGTGAATCGGTGGCGGGTGGGTTTCGAGCACCTCTTCAAAAAATCGATTCAAATCCGATGTGGCCACATGCCGGCGATACTCCCCAGCAGCCTCTACGACTAGATCCATCAGCCGCTCAAGACCGTCTCCACGTTTTGCCGAACAGAAGTGAAAGCGGGCGTAGCGTAAGAACCGCAGCTCGTCCTTCAGTTTCTCCAACGCTTCTGTCCGTTCTGCTGGGGTCTTAAACAAATCGACTTTGTTCATCGCCACGACCACAGCTGTCCCAGACTTTTCAATGGTCGCAGCAAGACGGGCGTCTTGTTCGCTGCAGCCCTCGTGGGCATCGATTACCAGAACCGTTACGTCAGCTCTCCGAATTTGTCCAAGAGCAAGAATCGCTGACAACTTTTCAGTCCCTTTCGGAACACGTGACTTGCGCCGAATCCCCGCCGTATCGACTAACGTGAACGCATTGCCGTCAAATTCAAAATCGGTGTCCACTGGATCTGTCGTGGTTCCAGGCTGGTTGTGAACAAGCGAACGCTCAGCGCCGACCAACCGGTTGACCATAGAAGATTTTCCCGCATTGGGCTTCCCAGCAAATGCCACACGAATAGATCCCGTATTCGCCGCGGCTTTTTTCTCGCTCTCTTCTGCGCCGCTCTCGCCGAGGTTCAAGGTATCGGCGAGAAAATCGCACAATTCATCAATTCCACGACCATGAGCAGCTGAGAGGGGAAAAATACGTTCGAATCCTAGTTCGTGAAACTCGTGAGAGCCGTCGTCATGCCGTGGTCCGTCTACTTTGTTAACCACCAGTGCCATCGGTTTGCCGAGTTTTCGCAAATCGACAGCGAGTTCGCGATCTTGAGGAGAAAGACCATTTTTTCCGTCCACGACAAAGATCACAAGATCCGACTCAGCAATGGCCGCACGAGCTTGCCTGTGAATGCCAGCGCCAATCACCTCGGACTCAGCGTCAGGATCAAGCCCGCCTGTATCGACCAAACGAAACCACTTGCCAAAGAGCTCAACTTCGCCGTAGCGCCTATCGCGAGTGAGACCGGCCGTATCGTGAACCAAGGCCGGACGGCCACCCACCAAACGGTTGAAGAGTGTCGATTTGCCCACGTTAGGCCGTCCCGATATGGCCACCAAAGGAGTCGTCATGCTCCGTACCCAAGGTCCCGCAAACGCGCGGGGTTGTCGTGCCACCCAGAGAGGGTTTTCACATCGAGTCGGAGATGGACAGGACGGTTCAAACTCTCACCAATGACAGCCCTAGCTTTCTTGCCAATTTCTTTGATTCGAGAACCGCCCTTACCGATAACCATCCCTTTTTGAGAATCTCGGTCCACGTAGACAGTTGCTTCAATCGTCAATGCATTTGAGTCGTGATGTTCTTCCAGTCCGCGAACGGCCACAGCTGTACCATAGGGGATTTCCTGGGATAGCTGGTGAAATAATTGTTCGCGTACGAACTCTGCCGCGCGAAACCTGTCGGGTCGGTCGGTGAGCATACCGTCTGGGTACAAAGGAGGGTGCAGAGGAAGGTGGGCAACGAGCTCATCGACTAACCCGTCCACTCCAACACCTGTGGCGGCAGAAATAGGGACGATGGCAGAGTACTTGGTGTCTTCAGCTAGTTCCTCCAAGAGCGGAAGCAATTTGCCCTTGTCTGAAATCACGTCGACCTTATTCAAAACCAAAACCACTGGTGACTTCGTTTTCTTGAGAAGTTCGTCTAGCTCAGCCCTGGGCGCACGAGCTTTCCTAACCGCTCTGGCAGCGTCCACAACGAGAACCACAACATCGCAGCCATCTACGGCCTGAGATGCTTCTTCATGCATATACCTACGCAAGAGACCTCGACCGCGCTCAACACCGGGCGTATCCACGAACACCAACTGCGCCGCCGAGGTGTCAGCCGATGCCGGTCGGTTCACGACCCCAAGGATTCGATCCCGAGTGGTTTGTGGTTTCGGTGAAACCGCCGCCAGCTTCACGCCACATAGTCGATTCAGCAACGTGGACTTGCCGGCATTGGGCGCCCCCAATAGAGCACAGAACCCGGCCCTGCTAGCTGTATCTACTTCACTCACTGTCGCGGCCGTATACCACACAACCTAAGTAATGAAAGTAGCTTCATACCTTTGGAGGAGGGCTTTGAAAACAACCTTTGGTACGTGACCACCAAAGCCCCTAGCCATACACTCTATAGGTGAGTTGGGTTGGGTTGTTTCTGGCTGTGCTGGCGTGCGCCAGTATCTCGTGGTCGCCCGCGGGCCTGTTCTGGGCTATGGGTTTTTCTATTGTCTCAATAGCCGCTGGGTGGACCGGTTACAAAAATCGTAAGAATCCACCTGGGCGCCTTCTTGGCGCAGGAGTCGTAGCGCTCGGCAGCATTGTACTTCTCCTCTGTGCAGGGAAGTACCTTCTGGCGCAGGCTGCAATCGCGCAGCTTACCTTGTCTTCCTAAGTCGCTTTAGAACGCGGTTGCGATCCTCTTTCGCGAGCGCCTGGATCGTCGGATCAGGGTGCCCCGACTCTAGGTAGTCGAGAAACTCGACCGCCTCTTCGCCGCCAATGGCAGTGACTGCTTCCATAATCATCCGAAGCTGCTCGTAATCCTTAAGATTCGCGCTTCCCGCCAGTGCCGACACGGTCTCGGGATCCCGTATTGCAACCAGCGCTTGCAGTGCCGCCGCGCCAACATCGCGATTGGGAGAGGAAAGCAGTTTGGCAATTTCTTGCCCGCGAAGAGATTTCCGCCGGGCCAGCAACTGAAGAGACCAGATGGCTGCATGAGGATCATCACCGTTCGCAATCGCAAGAAGTTCGTCGGTTGAACTGGATCGTAGGGCGTCTTTCGCCCTCACTCCCTCAGACAGAGCCTGTACCGCCCGACCGAGTGCCGCCCGCTGTCTGTCCTGGTCCCCCAAGGGGACTTCTGCTTCAGCCAGAACGCCCTCAACGATAAATGGATCATCGTCCCCTCGCCAGACGACATGTGCCTCGGCCGAAACGACAACGGTCTCACCTTCAACCCGACTTACATCCACATCAACTCTCGCGTCTGCCCGCCGGTACCAATGATTCTGGCGATCCGAAACGGAAGCTTTATTGAGAAAAAGGCGTTGCAGAGATTCCTCATCCTCTAACGACAAACCATTTTCAGAAAAAACCCTGACCTCTTCGAATAATGGTCTCGACAAACGTGGCAGCCATTGCTGCGCCTGTTGATATGTAAACGAAAAAAGCACCGACACATCCGGTCCCGCCTTAGACGTGACCGGACCGCGCTCGCATGAGCCAACCAGGAAGATGGGAAGAAGAAGCATCTTTAGGTGGCGGCTCACCCCCGGAACCTACAGGCCCTAAACTTGTTTGTAAAAAACCACGAGGTCGTCGCCGTTCCGGTAAAAATCGGGAAATCGCGCCAACTCCGGGTACTCACAAGCATCGTAAAGACGCCTTGCAGCTCCGTATGATTCTTTCTGCGAAGTTTCTACACGCACAGATCCACCGCCGCGCTGGGCGATCACGGTCTCCATCTGCGCAATGAGCTGCCTTGCCACCCCTTTACCCCTGAACTGCTGCCCAGTAACGATCCAATAAAGGTCGTAGGTCTTGTCAGTCATAGGTGTCGGCCCAAAGCATATATAGCCCATGACTTCTTGCGACAAGTCATCAACAGCCAACCTAAACCAGTAGTCAGAACCTGCCCCTTTTTCTATCGCGTCGTCAACAAGTTCAAGGGCGACAGAGACTTCGTCTTCGGTAAACAAATCATCCGATCGGAGAATGTCGTCAATGGAGCCGCGATCATTCGCTTCAAGGTTTCTGAATTTCAAGATGCCTACTCCAAGCTGTTTCACAAATTCGACCAATAAGTTCGGCGTAGCTAGCACCACCAGCGGCTGCAGCACGCGCGACACCGGCGTCTGGTGACAGATCGCAATTCGGATTTACGTCAATCACCCACGCCGACCCTTTATCATCAACACGCAAATCGACACGGGCAAAGTCTCGGAGGCCCATAGCCCGAAATGCCGCTTTCGAGGTTTCTTCTACGGCACTGACAAATTCGGGGTTTGCGTCCCTAAGAGGTACAGGGAGAGTTCCCGCATAGTCGGAATGATTTTCGTCCCACTTGGCCGCGTATGAAACAATGTGTGGTGACCCTTCAGGCATGGCCGCAAAGTCTATTTCATGAAGCGGCAAACAATCCAATGCATCTCCGTTGCCGACCACAGTGACATTGAGCTCCCGCCCGGAGACGTACTTTTCGCAGATCACCGGCTGCTTATACTGCTCTAGCAATTCACCAGCTCGCTTTCGCAGGGACTCTTCATCCCGAACTACATTTTCGCCGCTGATTCCTATGGAAGCGTCCTCTTTGCCCAGCTTTACGAAATATGGGTAAGAAAGCTCAGGGATGTTATCCAGATCAGCTTTTGTATATGCGACCCAGTGATTTGGCGTGGTAACGCCGCGCGAGAGAAGCACGTCTTTGGCCCGGTCCTTGTGTAAACACATACCGAGAGCCAGCGCGTTGGCACCAGTATACGGAATACCCAACAGATCAAGCATCGCCGGCACCAACGGCTCATTTGCAGTATTCCCAGACAGCGATTCGCACAGGTTAAAAACCAGGTCCGGCTTTTGCTTTTCGAGATGTGCCATCACCTCTGCTAAGTCGGGACCTTCTACACCTACGAGCTCCGTCTCGAAGTCATTGGCCTCGACCGCTTCACAAACAGCCTGGGCTGCCTCCCGAACTGCGCTTACATCCGCAGGCGAGGCAGAAATTAACTCGTCGTCATAGTCGGTGTTGTAGAGAACGGTTACTCGTCGTGGTCGTTTTTTCACTGGTCGCGCCTCCTAGCAGAGAAGATACCACCAACGGGCCGGTGAGTCTTGCGAGCTCTTCCACCGATGGCAGCGAATTGGACACAGTGGTTTCTTTCGCCATCGAAGTAATTCGCGAACGCGACATTCCGCATGGTTTCACAGAAGACCATAGACGCTCTTCCATCTGTTGGTTTTCTACGTTGCGCGTACCAACGTTTACTGCGAAGCCGTGAATCGAAACCGAGCGTCGTACATGCAAACCGCACGACGCTATCTTACGCTCCGCCACCCACAGTCCTGCTGGAGACCGTTTCCAACTCGCCGAGATTCCATACGCGCTCAAAGCTGCCGCGACCCCGCCCGCAACCGCCTGAAGATATTCGACAACACCACCGCCAAGCCGCACGACAGGGTAAACCATCAACTGCCCGGGACCGTGACAGGTGATCTCTCCACCGCGGTTGGTCTTCTCAACTTGAAACCCTTGCTGTTCGTACCAGGTTGGCTTTTGAAGCAAGTCGTCTACCCGAGCTGAACGCCCAAGCGTAATGACCGCCGGATGCTCACACAAAAACAGGAAACCAGGACCACCCTTTGGCTTCTCGACAACTTCTTGACGTTTTGCTTCAAGAAGTTCGATCGCCTCTCGGTACTCGAGGACACCGAGCCATGATGTCTCGATTTCATTGTGGAAGACGGGCAACTTTTTACGAGGACTTCATTTCGCGGAATTCAGCGACGTCGAGAAGCATAACAGGCACCGCAGTCCGGACAACTCCAATGCCCATGTGAACGAGTTGTCTTACAAACGAGGGTCCGGCAAGCACCTCTATCCTAGCCCCATCATTCTCAAGTTCTTCTTCAGCGTCTGCTCCCAAAGGTCTCGCAGATAGCAATAACCCAAGAGACGCCCCCTTAGCCTCAACGCCGGCCCGCAGCTCACCGACACCTCTCCGCGTCACAGGACTGTCACCGCTCCAAACGCCAATGAGGTACTTCTTCTGCCCCCTGGACTGATGAGCAACGCCATAGCTGATGCTCTTCACGCGTTTGATCCATTCGAGCTTAGAGAAATCCGACCGTTCCAAGAACTGGCCGTAAAGATGCTCCAGCCCGTCCAGAGACAGAGAACCTAGACGATCGGAGAGCGCCCGTAGGGTTTTCGTTTCAAGTTCGCCAACAGCTCGAGCAAGACCTTCCTCGGCGTTTCGAACACTTTTTTCTTTAATTTTATAAGACGCGTCCATCCCCAAAAGCGGTCTGAGAGATGACGTTTTTTCTGATGATCCAGAACGCTCGCCACGTCCACGTTTACCTCGCCTCTCGCGTTTCCCTTTTCCGCCCCGTGTCGCGTTATTCCATCGCTTTCGCTCAGGCTTGATTTCCGGGAGCATCGCCCTGTCCTCATCATCACTTTTTTCGTCGTGATACTCGGTGCGCTCGCTCACAGATGGTGCGTCCGACAGGTCATCTCCATAGATCGCAAGAAGCGCTTCCTCTTCGGCGGTCGGCGGAGGAAGAGGCTCTGCGTATTCATCCTCATCATCCTCATCATCCTCATCGTCCTCATCATCATCCAAGTCCAATTCAGAGTCTGCACGAGCTTCCTCCACGTCTTCGTCGGAATCCGAGCTTGCGTCGAGATTGCCATCTGCCAACCCCCAGCGGTCATCCTCTGTTTGCACCAAGCGGGACTCTTCTCCTTTGTTGAGCTCCATCGTGAGACGTACTTTCATGCTTCGCAATGGGTTCGCCCCGGGCTTGCTAAGAAGCTCACGTTCCAAAACTCGTTCACAGAGTTCATCGACGAGAAGTGGTTCTGCGGCTTCTTCAAGAACAACAATGGCTGCGTCTACAAAGTTCATAGTGGGCGCGCAGTCTACCCATACCTGAGGCATTTTCGAAAAGTTGCCCGGCAACAATGCCCGATTTACCTTCTTTGGTCGGAGGAAGGCAAAATTGTCTATGTCATATCAGCAATATAGGACCGAAACGCTCGCCACATGCCCCATATGCCGGTTATCTTCTGCCGTGGAGGGAAGGGATGACTAGGCGTCGCGTAATAGTACTCACCACGGACGAATGCGAAAAGTCGCGTGGAGCCGGACAGGCGATCGCCCAAGCTCTCGCATCCAGGCAGATGGATACCACCATAGAAAATGTGGGCTCCGACTTAGACTTGCACCTTCGACGAGTTCAACCTCTAGCAGCTTTTGTCTCACTTCCAGAACACAGCCCGTGGCTAAGCAGAACTCTAGGGCTCCTCGAGTTTTTGAGAATTCCCCACACCGGTTCTAGCAATCTCACATCATCCGTGTGCCGCGATCGCGTGAAGACTCTTAGATTGCTAGGTGCTGGTGGTTTGCCGGTCCCGACACACGTGGTTTTACACAAAGATTATTTGGACGATGCGCGTATTCATCTCAGCAGTCTGAATGTTCCGGTGGAAGTCTGTTCCGCAATGGCGGATGGCGAGTCCACTGTTGTCACAAATCCCAAATCGCTTCAGGCAGCAGCGAGCGTCGCTCTAGCGCATGGAACTCGCGCTGTTGCTTACGAACTGCCCACCTCAAAACGGATTTCAGCTTTCGCCCTCGACCAGACCTTCCTGGGCACTGTGGAGACCGAGGAGAAAACCTCAGCAATGAAGGCTGCCTCCCTGCCCCCTTCATTGGTGTCACACGTTGCCCGTATGTGCCGTCAGGCTCATCAAATCCTAGATTGCAGTGGACTGATAGAGGTCAATTTCTTGGTTTCAGACCTGCATCCGATTTCTGTTTTGGGAGTGGTGCCCAACCCGAGCCTGCACCCGCAATCGAAAGCGGTCCAGGCCGCCGCCCAAAACGGAACCGACTTCGATCAACTGGTAGGCGACGTCGCTGAACAAACTTTCCGCAATGCACAAGAGGAGCAAAAAGGAGCTCAAAGAGGCGTTGGGTAGAACGTCGCAAAGACAAGCGCTTCGAGCAGCAGCGGTGCTGGCTGTCGCTGTTCTAGTCCCGTGCATTTGCCAATGGCATTTAGGTCGCCAAATTCGCAAAACCCTAGAACCGATTTTGACTGTAAAAATCGGCAGCCCGACTTCGGTTGACCACCTCGGGGTAAGCGGCGCCGGCGAAATTCAATTGACTGGCGTCAGCAGCGAGCTGTTTTCGGCAGCTCGCCTTGATGTGTCGTTTACACTCTCCTCTATCTTGAGAGGCAAGCCGTCCGTTTCTCACGTTCAAATTTTCGAACCCACTTTTGCCCTCAACAAAAAATCGTTCTCTCATCAGCCATCCTCTGCCGGTAGTGCTGACGGTGGAAAGCCCTCACCCGCTCGAACCAACCTCCACCTTCCACCGGTAACGGTTGCCGACGGTACCGTTCGGCTGGTAACCGGAGCCGGTGTAGCAAACGCGGTAGGAGTTCGCACCCGCCCCGTGCGTGGGGGCCTTCGAATTACGGCGCGAAACATAAAAGTAGAGGCCGCAAGGAACTCAGACTGGAAGCTCGAATTCGAGAGCGGCCCTGTTTCCATGGATATAAAAAACGACCTCACGGTCCGCCGTTTCTTGTTACCGCGCGGGGCCCTCGATATCACTTCGAAACAGAACACCCTCTCCTCCAGGCGTTTCTCTCTTCACTATGGGCTCGAGCAACCCGGCGCGATTGGGGTTGAGATTCAAGTTGAATCGGACAAGTTCAAATTTCAGGCCCAACAGTCTAAGGATGGGCTCTCAGGAACTGTAGAATCCGACCCCTTCCCGTCGTGGGCTCTATCCGGTTTTCTTCCTTGGCTAGGTGGAGAGCACGGATCTCTTTCCGGACAGATACGGTTCGCGAAGAAAGCTGATTCCTTTGCCGCCAAGGGTTCCATCTCTGGCGATCAAGTAACAATCATGCAGCCCCGCCTCTCGAGCACACCCCTATTGTTCTCGGGAAATATCGAAGGAAACGGTGCATTCTGGTGGGGCTCGGAAAACCCTTGGCGGGCGCAAATCCAGGACACAAGCGTCTCGCTGAGCGGGTTTAAGATGCAGGTGGAAGCTGATATGAGCGGCGCCCCCAACAGCCTGAAGGATTTCCATGGGAGTGTTGGCGTATCCATCCCAAGACAACCTTGTGAAAAAGGATATGCGGCCCTGACCAAGAGTGGTTTTTCCAAGCTCGCCGGCATGGGTGTTTCAGGTAATCTTTCGACTCAATTTTCTTTGGACCTCGACCCTTTTGGGCGTGGTTCCACACTGAGCGCATCCTTCCCAGAGCTTTGCAGAGTCGACCACGAAGCTCCAGGGGGTAATCCAAACATCCTCGCTCGTCCGTTCCTCCACCAATTCCCTCGGAAGGCGGCTGCACTTTGGGGACCAGGCACCGAAGGCTACGTGAGCTTAGAAGAACTTCCTGCCTATGTTCCTCACGCGTTCAGGCTGGCGGAAGATGGTCGCTTTTACCAGCACAGAGGGTTCGACTCACAACAAATTGCTCGATCAATTGACGACAATATCAAGAACAGCCGCATCCTTCGCGGCGGCTCCACGATCACACAACAATTGGTCAAGAATATTTTCCTCAGTAACGAGCGGACTTTCGCACGAAAATTGGATGAAGCAATTATCGCTTGGCGTGTGGAAGGAAAACTCACAAAGGGCCAGATACTGGAACGCTATCTAAACCTCTGTGAGTTGGGAGACCATATCTACGGGATAGAGGCTGGAGCCAATTTCTGGTTTGGCAAAAGAGCCCAGGATCTAAATCCAATAGAAACAGGTTTTCTGGTGTCTCTTGTTCCTGCGCCTCAGACCAAGTCGAGGAGAATCCTAGACCAGGGAGTGGACGAGTCAATCGTAACCAACGCGCAAACCACGCTTAGACGACTCAAGCGAGCAGGCATTCTTGGCAGCGCTGAATACAGACGGGCAAAGAAAGCGCCCCTATTGATACGTAACGAGCCAACGCTCTTGTAGCCGCGGGAGCGCGGGCTCTGATTCACTTGTAAGGACGTGTCGTCTCACGTTCCCAATAGCCGTTTTTGTTCCAAGCCATGGTAAAATAGGACGATGGGGAGGATGCAGCTGCGAGGGTTTACCCTAATTGAGCTGATGATCGTGGTTGCGATTATAGGCATTCTGGCCGCGGTTGCGATTCCCGCCTTCACCAAGTACATCGCAAAGTCGAAGACGTCCGAGGCAAAGACCTTCATCAAGCGTATCTACGACGGTGCTCGTGCCTATTACTTGGAGCCGTACTACGGGACCAAAACACTTAACGCGGTGCCCGCAAAGTTTCCGAGGAATTACACGGGCACCGCCGCAGACGACGCTGGCGGTAGCGATGTGACCGCGTTTGCCACAGGTGCAGCGATTCCCCATTGGTCTGGTGGTCCATGTTGCGCAACGTCATTGGGTGCCAGCCTTCCTGAGAAATGCCCTCCAAACTCGGCCATATGGCAAGACGACCAACCCACTGAGATTGGAAATGGCGGCGAAACCTGGGAAGCGCTCCAGTTCGGAATCGAAGTTCCGGTGTTTTATGCGTACGGGTATAACCGGGGCAACCCGACGGTAGCAGGTCAGACCGGGACCTTCGTTGATGGGTTTACCGCATCCGCGGTGGGTGATCTTGATTGCGACGGGAGCAGGTCGCAGTTCGCGATGTTCGGTTGGGTGACCACAGACACCGACGGGCCCGCGGGAACTTCCGCGATTTCCAAGTACAACGAGCTCGAGTAGCGCGAAGCTACTACACGCCGTGAAACAGGCGGTTGCCGAAGTTTCGCTCGAGCTCGGAGCTGAAAATCTTCTTAGCGGCCGCATCAATATCGTACTCGACTCTCTTAAAGTCGAAGGTCTTGGTATCGGTGTCGTAAATCGTATAGCTTGCTCTCGGGTCGTAATCCCGCGGCTGCCCCACAGATCCTACGCTCACAATATACTTGTGGCCGGGCCTTAGTTTAAAAGACGCAGAGACCACCTCGAAAACATCGTCGTTGGTAAGCGCAAAAGACTTACACAGATGGGAGTGCCCAATAAAAGTGATATCGCCCAGGTCGTCCCAGATCTCTAGACAGGTAGCTGCTTGCTCAGTCGAGAAGATGTATTCGAACTCTTCCAAGTTGAGCGGAGACCCATGGCAGAAAGAAACCTCTTCTTCTCTCACCTCGTAAGGCAGCTCTTTTAGCCATGCCATATTCTCGTCGGACAGGATTTTCGCATGGGTATCCAGCGCGTGCTTGGCCGCATCGTAGTAATACGTGTAGTCCATGCGCCCCGCTACTGCCGCATCGTGATTGCCGAGAATCGTATGCGCGGCTAATTTCCTTATTTCGTCGCAGCATTCGTTGGGTGACGCCCCGTACCCGACTGTGTCTCCAAGACAGATAAACTTATCAATCTTCTCATTTTCATACGCCGCGAGGACCGCACTTAGCGCCTCGATGTTAGCGTGGGTATCAGAGAAAATGCCGTAACGCATAAGGTTTGCGAGATGTTACGTCGGTTCCGTGGCTCCTGTCGAACCTATCTTCGCCAAAGACTGTCTTGAGGCGCTCCCGAGCCGGCATCTGAGGGGTTATCGGGGCACAAAAGTCCTCCTTGACGAAGAGCGCACCAGAATGAAGACTGCGCCCATGACCGAGAGTTCCCCCGATCTCACCGGCGTCCCTGCTTCAATCATTGAGTTTTCTACCCAAGCCGTCGCTTATGTTGAGCGAAGCGTTGGAGTCCCTCCCACCTTCGACAGCGAAACCCTCCCTCTCGTTGACCACTATCTCAAGAGTGCGAAAAATGACCAGGCGGAAACTGTCGCTCTAGTCGCTGCAACCTGCGGAGCTTACTTCGGCGAAGTGGTCCGTCGCGCGCTTGGCGGCAGCTGGAACGAGGAAGGCAATGTTCCGAGCCTGGTTCTTCCTGGAGGCCTCACCATTGTCCCTATGCAAATTGCTCAGGCGGTCATCATCGAGGAGGGTGTGGACAGTGAGCAAACCTCGGGTTCGTTTCTAAGCGCTCCAGCAGCCATGCGTCCTCACCTGGAAGAAACCCTAAGCAGAATGGGGGAAATTTCACAGAGCGAGTACTACTCCCTCGCTGGCCAGTACGACATTTTAGAACACCTACAAGATGTCCTCTTAGCTATTGCCGCCAAGCTCCAAGAAGAAGCGGAAAAAACAGTCCACTAACGGTCGTTTTTCTTCTTGGAACCACCGACTAGCATCGCGGGCAAGAACGTCAAATCGGTTATCAGAGCGGCAACGAGAATAATGGCCGACATAATTCCGAAGTAAACGTTCGGAATAAACGTACCAAGCCCCAAAGTCCCGAAAGCGGCAACAAGCACCAGAGTCGTCACGACGAGTGCGGGCCCGGTATGGGTGAGCGCCATGGCCACGGCCTGTTCTCGGTTATGCCCCATAGATTCATACCGCCGAAAACTTGCGAGCATGTGAATGGTATCGTCCACAGCAATCCCCAAACAGACACTGCAAACCAAGACCGTGCCTATATCCAGGGTGTGACCAAGTAGCTTTAAAGCCGCACCGCCGATAATCAAGGGAATCATATTGGGGAGCATCGCGAAGAGCCCAACGCGAAGCGACCGAAACGCAACGACCAAGATCACGCAGATAAGGACAACCGCAATCAGAAGTGATTGAATAAACGATCGGGTAACATACCCGTTCATGGACTGGTAGAGACGGGTCTTGCCCGTCACCTGAACGTTAAGACCTAGCTCTGTGCCAATCATCTCAATTTTTTCCGCTGTATCGGTCCAGGTTGTCGAATCGGTAATCAGCGTAATCAACGTCAAGCGAAGGGCGTCGTACTTGATTGTGATCCTATCGTTGACGTCAGCCCCCGCAGGAAGCCCATTCGTGTAAAGTAAAAACTCCTGGGCCAACGCTTCACGGGTTTCCGGTAACACGTAGGCCTCTGGCCTATCTTCGTTTAGAGAACGATTGGTCTGCTTGAAGACGTCCACCAGTGAAATCGACTTACTAATGCCCTCGAGCTCAAGTAACTTCTCATTGAAGTCCTCAACCCTAGACAAGAACTCGGGATCGAACGCGCCGTCTTCTTTGCCAGTTTCAACGCTCATCTCAAACGAGGCTAACCCGTTCAAATTCTCGAGGATAAAGTCGTGCGACTTTCGAATTGGATAGTCTTTCGCAAAGTATTTATACGGATCCGAATTGACTGTATTGGAAGCAGCTAAGGCAATAGCTCCCGCACAGAAGAGTAAGAAAACGATTGCGATAGGCCACCGGAAGCGCTCAAGTACTTTCGTGTATCGAATGGCAAAAGCGCTGGCTTGTTTGAGCTGTTCGGGCTCTCCCTTGGATTTCACCCAGGACGGGAACCAAACAAGAAGCGGCCCCATCAGCAAGTAGGAGGCAAACCAAGCCACAATTGCTCCGCAACCTGCAAGAACACCGAGACCGAGAACCGGCTTTAAGTTCGACGTGGAAAAAGCGAAAAAACCTGCTGCCGTCGACAGGCTTGTGAGAATCGTTGGGACAAAGTTCTTTTCAAGTGCGTAACGAACCGCCTCAATTTTTTCCGTACCACGGCGTCTAGCTCTATAAAAACCACTCAAGATATGAACTGCATCGGCAATAGCCACAGCAATCAACACATTGGGCAAAACCAGTGTCACGCTTGAAAGTTCGATACCCAACCAGCCACCGATTCCCATCGCGGCGGCCACCGAGGCAATAATGACCACAAACGGCAGAAGTACCCCCCCCAGCGAACGCAGCATCAAGGCGAGAAAAATCACCGCCATCGATAGAACCAGAGGCACAAGCCTTTGCAAATCCCCTTGCGAACTATCCTGGAAGGCAAACGTAACCGCTGGCCCACCATTCACATGGAAGGAATGGTCACCCGCTTTGGTCTCGGCGATAAGCTTGTGGGCCGAAGCGATAATCTCGGACGCGTTGGGGGGCGTCTCGAAACCTGGTTGCATGCGCGCGTAGAGCATGGCGGTTTTTCCATCCCGGCTCACAAGATAGTCCGGCATAACCTCGTGAGAGAGGGCAATCTGACCGCGCTCTTTTATCAAACAGGAGGCAAGGAGCGCATCGAGGTCAGCCACCTCGCCAGCAGCCCGTTTTTTTCGAAAACAATTCTTTGCTTCGCCACCGTAGTAGTTTCCGGTACGGTCACTATGTTCAAGAACGCAACGTTCGAGTATTTGCTCGGGTGTTTCCTGGCTATTATCCTGACCTAGGCAGGACGAGAGTGACCCTTCGGATGGTTCGACAGACTGTGTATCTCGCGCCTTCTTTACGCACGCCTGAAAGGCCGCAGAGTCATGGGAAATACCGCCATTCTCGTCTTCGGCTTGCAGGCAAGTTTCGATAGCTAAGTCCTCTGGAAGAAGCGGCTCAATGAAGAGGTCGTCGTCAACCGAATGAACCCAAGAATAGTTCGAGAGCGAGTCGACCCGCATCACGTAGGGGATGAGCTTCATTTTGTCGGTTAAGACTCGCAACAGTTCTGTGGAGTCTTTGTCGAAGATTCCAGACGGACTGTGAACCACAAGGATCAGCGCATCATCGTTTCCGAATTGGCGCTCAAACCGGTTAAACTCCCGCAGCATTGGGTCCGCATCAGTGAAGAAGGCAGTATGGGTGAAATTTGTTTTCAGCTTCTGACCGCCGTAGGCCAGAGCCAGTACTGCAATCAGGCCTAGGGCGAAAGCAATCGGCGCGCGACCAATAATAAAGTCTACGAAACGTCCACCAATCGTCTTTTGTCCTCCGTTGCCCATCTGTTTGTTGCTTTAGAAAAATCGAGAGAGATTTACGTATGCGTAATTTGCGTTGTTAAGAAATTCCGGCCCAACCGGCTGACTTTTATCCACTGGCGGATAACGAATTAAACGATACCCAATCTGCGTGGTCCAATTTTCACCCAAACGTCTTCCGTACTCCACATTCGCAAAGATCCTAGAAGGTCTCTCGAGGTCGAGGATGACTGATCCCGACAGGGTCTGACTGGCTTCATCCGCAAAGTCATGGCGAGCACCGACCAGTATATCTCGCTGAAAAAGCAATATACCGGAAGCATCATCATCTAACCCAAATGCATTTTGCGCCTCAAGCAAGAACGTGGTTTCCCCCTCGCCCACTGCCAACCCCCATTCCAGTCCAAGCGCTGCCAAGGTGTGGTTACGCCCCGGAACAGGCCCCATCGCAACGGCGCTTTGATTTGGTTTGGTAAAACGCCGGTATCCAACCTCACCTTTGACGATGACTGGCCCCCATACTTTTTGCAACGTACCTCCCACCTCTGTGACATGCTGATAAACAATTGTTGGAGGCACAGTGGTGGGATTTTCGGGATCAAAAAATACGAGTGGCAGCGATCGGTCCAAGTGCTGAACCACGTGTACACCTAGGTCAGCTCCCCAGAAACTCTGTTGGATCCTTGCGCCCCACTGCGGATGAAATTTCTTATCAGTGAGTTCGCCGGAGGCATCAATAAAAACAGTGTCGCCCAAAATTGCGCCTTCAGGAAAAAAACGAAACCTCGAATTACTTGACGGCAGTATTGGCTCTACAAAGAAGGGCATAAAATAGGCTTCGATGTTTCCCTCGAGAAACTTCAGGCGTACCGAGGCCATGAGCTCTCCCAGTTTTTCGGGATTCTGCACATTGCCATCTAGATACCGACTGTTGATCACGTCGCCGGGGTGAAAAGCTTCGGTCGCGGTCCAGTTGAGAAGCTGGTAACCAAGACGAATACGAAATGGGTTCTTTTTGAACTCAACCCATGCTTCTTCTGGAAAGACGGCGCTGCGTTGTCTATCGAAACCGTCATGGCGAACGAATCCGCGAAGGTGAAGTTTAAAGGGCTTGGACTTTGCATCAAAAACCAACCGCCCGACCATGGAAACGTTCGCCGGTTCTCCATCACCCTTTTGAGTGAAAGCCCTAGCCTCTATGCCGAGTTGTCCACGGCTGTCTATTGAGACCTCCGCTTTGGCATTTCCCGTTAGAACCAGAAGCGCGAAAAGCGCAAATCTTATTATACGCCTAGTCCGCGAGCTCGTCGCTATCAAAGTCATCGTCGTCTTGGTCTACACCAAGCTTGCGATTTGACCAAATCAACACTGACCCTTTCCGAGTCAGGTGGTTTTTCATGTCGATCTTGTTGGCGCGCCACCACTTGCCGTACTTTTTCCAGTCCGAGAACACAGCGGTTTTCATCAGCGTGCCTTTGCGGTCGTAGTAGTCCACCTTGGCCGCCGCCTTGTACTCCTTGTCCACCCAAACAATCTGTTTGGAGTAGGCGCTTTTCTTGTCGACCGGGATCCTCTCACTCTTCCAGGTCACTCGTTCGCCGAGCTTCTCCTCTGCCAAGAAAAAGTGTTTGTACTTGTCGACCTCTTGAGAACCGAGATCTTCGAATGAGAACTCGCTGCCCATGAACGATCCAGACTTGTTGCGTGATGTGATGCGCTTAATCTTTTTCAGTGCAGGCAAGTAGAGCCATTGATCGTCATCTTTCTTGCGATGAGACCAGGTGAGCATTCGCGTTCCTTTTACATCCCTCGGCTTTTGAAATTCGATCTTTGATTTGTCGCCGTCATTTTTTATCTCTTTGACGATGGACGTCATTTCGCGGTTGGACTCCTGACCATGCGCATTGATGAGCTTCATCTTCATGGTGGAATTTTCTCCTTTGAAGCCCTCGTTGAACTTGTCGACCTGCTTGGCAATCTCGAGGCCTTTCTTCGCGTCTCGGGCCTCCGCGCCCCCGACGCTTCCCAGGCAGATGCCCAGTACAATCGACAAAAACACTCTTACTTTGTTCATCCTGTCGTACCTTCCGCGGTCTTCAGACCTGTTCCGAGACTACACTCGCAAAGAGCCTAGCGCACGTGACGGTTGGACGCAGAAAATGAGAGAAAATTCACACTCTACAGGGGAGCTAACCCCTGAATTATCGCGACTCTAACGTCACCAAGGCGGGATCGTAGTGCAACACGAGGAGTGCCTGGCGCGACGGAAACCACCTGCCTGTCGAAACCATCCGGGAGCAACAAGTGCCCAGCGTCGGACTCCGCAATAACAACCGCAGGTGTATTGCGAATATCTGCGAAAGAAAACTCAATATCGCCATGAACAGACGCGATGTCGTAATGACCGTCCTTGGCCAAAACACCAACGAGTCGGATAGGACCTCGAAACGTCCTCAAATTGAGTTTGCGAACGACCAGCCCCGTTGCGGAAATCTCCCCTCTATGAGTGAAGGCGGTCAGCGCATCTCCCTGGACATCGCGGAAAGCAAGATCTCCCTCCAGGGCCAAACTCTCAAGAGTTACTTGAACTAGTTCACGAAATTGTTGCCGCCCGAGAGTACTGTGACTGCGAATACGTCCCGAAACTTGCCGAAAATCCACATTGGCCTCGTTCGCCAAAACCTCTGCACCGTTGTCGATTTGCTCGACTCGCACATGGCCTTTCCAAACCTTCACCGAAGGTCGCACATGCCGGGGAACTGCGATTTCCAAATCGACCCCAACGCTGCCAGCACGGGCGATGGTTTGCTCGAGACCAGACAAAAGCTCCGTGCGAACTTCCAACACACCAGACGCAGCGGGGGTTAGAGCCACGCTTAGCCGCTGGAGCGTATCTGCATCAGGGGCACGCTTACGCGCCCGTACCACCACCTCATCGGAATCGTGCCCAACAATGACCACGCTTCCGAGATCATTCTCCACAGACACGGTTTTCATTGCCGTGTCTGGGGGCGGTGACACGGAAACTTCGTCGTATTCTCCAACTTCTCCGGCAAACGCTGCGGTGTCAGCTAGTACCGCCCATGTAAAGACTAGAGCCCAAGCTCGCATCAACGGTCAGTGGCTCCTGGAATCAAACTGTTTGCCATTTTAAGGATAGCGCCTCCTTGTGCGAATCCCGTCATCTCTTCTAGTTCCAAATCGCTATGCCCTAAATCAGCGGCCATAGCTGCGAGCGACCTCACAAGCCTCTCGCGCGATTGCATTTTTGCTTCCACAATCCCAATGCCACTCATTTCACCAGCCGTCTCCGGGCTCAATATCGCAATCGTAGGTTTAGAAACTGTAGGGGGCGTCGAAGGCCGCCACAGAAAGAAGACAACCACAGCCACTGCAACCATCCCCAAACCAACCGGAGCGGCTAGCCGAAGGTAACGGTCACGCCAGAACCGATGCGAATCGCCTTTTTCAGCCTCTGCCTGAGCATGAAGCACACGAGAGAGCACGTCCGGTGCCTCTGGCTCGCCGTCGAGCCCAGTCATAGCTGAACATAAAGCGCGCTCCTGTTGAAATACACTCCTACATGAATCGCACAAGCGAAGATGGCCACGAATAGCCGACAGCGTCTGCGGAGATAAATCCCCATCCAAGAACTGGCTACTGTATTTTTGAGCAGTTTTACAACGCACTTTACAGTCCCCCGCCCTTCGTTACGTCGAAGGCCCTCCAAAGGAAGGACCAAGGATCGTCCGCATCTTGGCTCGGGCTTTGTGAAGCTGCGACTTCGACGTACCCACGCGGCAACCCAAAATTGCAGCGCACTCTTCGTGAGAAAGACCTTGTACGTCGTGCAACACAAGCACGGCCCGATACCCAGGAGAGAGTTTCCGCATCGCGGTTTCCAATGTCTTAGATAGTTTTGGATCGCTTCTCGGTGGTTCGGGGGCTGGTAATTTATCCAGAACCTCTTCGCCGCTCATTGGCTTGGGTTTTCGCGCGACGTGCGTAAGCGCTGCGTTCACCGATAGTCGATAAACCCAAGTACTCAGCTTCGAGTCTCCTCGAAACCGAGCAAGCCCTCTAAAGATCCTGATAAATGCTTCCTGCATCACCTCTTCCGCATCATCCGGACCGACAATACGAAGAACCACGGAAAAGACTCTTCGCTTGTAGCGGGTATACAAAAGCTCGCTTGAACTCTTATCGCCACGGACACAACCAGCCACTAAATCTCGGTCAGCGCATTCGACCTTGGTTCGGCGGCCTCTCGATGCAACGACGCCACTGGTTAAGATTTTTTCCATGGGTTGCTGAGTGAGACTAGTCCAGACCGTACTCGGTTGCCAGCAAGAACCAAAAACACTGTTCACACTAATTTGCGCCTCAAATACCCAGCATTTATCCCAACTCACCCCTGCGGCGCTCCAAGAGCCAGTGGTAGGTTGCGCGAGCGAAATGGCTGGGAAAGAAAGACCCGTTATCGTCGGGGCAGGCCGAATTAGCCTGGAGTTTGTGGGGGTGATACCTCGGTTTCCGGCCGCCGAAACTGCTTCTTTAGAGCTCGAAGAAATTTCAGTCCAGGTTGGTGGCAATGCTGCTGTTGCAACCGGGACTGCAGCCGCCCTTGGCTGTGAAACGCGGTTAGCGTGCAAACTGGCTGACGACTTTCTCGCTTCATTCATGATGAACGCACTATCGGAAGCAAACATAGAACCGTATGGCAATTTTGGCCCAGGAAGTCGTCTTTCACCCATGGGCTTTACGGTCGCAGAACGCCACTCGCACAACAGCCATACATTTCGCACGAACGGCGACGCAGGTGTTCTAAACGGCGAGGATCTCGATGCGGAGAAACTGCTTCGCGATGCGTCGGCGCTGATGCTTGACGGCAACGACCCGAAAGCCCAATTAGCATTGGCTAAATACACTCGCGGAAAACGAATCCCCGTAATCCTCGACTGCACAACTCTTTCCGAAGGCCTTACGGAACTCGTCGCACAGGCCGACATCCTCATTTGCTCGGAGCGAGTTGCAGCCGAACTGGCCCCAAGCGATGACACAGAGACCATGTTGAAAATGCTAAAAGAGCGAGGGCCTAAAGCGGTGGTTGTAACCATGGGCGAAGCTGGTGCCGTCGCCCTCCACAAAGAAACAGTTCTCGCCCAACCGATTTTCAATGTACCGGTTGTAGACTCCCACGGCGCCGGCAGTGTTTTTCATGGCGCATTCGTCGTTGCTCTGACAAGCGAACTCCCCTTCGACCAATGCCTTCGATTTGCATCAGCAGCAGCAGCGCTATCGTGCAGACGCCTCGGTCCCTGGGCCGGCATTCCCACGCGAGATGAAATCTTACAGACCGCAGGCGTTGACTCGAATTAGCCCCCCATTCCCGTGACATAACCAGCAATTCCGGTACTTCCAGTGCCCTGGTGACCACGCCGCTGGCCCCAAAATTGTTATCGGGAAACCCCGTGCCCCCGATGCGTGAAACCCTCCAAAACATGAAAAAGGGCGAATATCCCTTTAGGTGGATTAATGAGAACAAAAATGGTCGCAGCTGGGGTTCAACAAATAGCGAGAAACTGAGAAAACTCTGGGATAGAAGAAGTAGGCGCCAGACTGCGAGATATGATGCCCTTCCTTGACCCTGTCAATATCAACCCCCGGCGACTAACCGAGCACCTCAATGACCGATTCCAAGAGCAACTACATACGGATTTTCGATACGACATTGCGGGACGGCGAACAATCGCCGGGCGCGACAATGAACTCGGACGAAAAGCTCGATGTTGCGAAAGCGCTATCCCGACTTGGAGTCGACATTATCGAGGCCGGTTTCCCCGCTGCGTCACCTGACGATTTCTCTGCCGTCCAACAGATCGCAAAAAAAGTCGGAGCAGTACCTCGCACTTCGCTTCATAGCGATGGAACTCCACCAACGATTTGTGGTCTGGCGCGAGCTACAAAAGGTGACATCGACAAAGCTGCTGAAGCCATCGCCCCCGCCAAAGTCTCGAGGGTGCACACTTTCCTTGCGACCTCCCCAATCCACATGAAGCATAAGCTCCGAATGGAACCACAAGCGGTCGTCGACAAGGCCGCGGAGATGGTGGCTTACGCTAGAAGTAAGTGCGACGAAGTGGAGTTCTCACCTGAAGACGCGGGCCGCAGCGAACCCGAATTTCTTTACAAGATCCTTGATCAGGTCATTCAAGCTGGTGCCACCACCCTGAACATCCCAGATACTGTGGGTTATACGACCCCCGACGAATTCGGTGCGCTCATCACTGGAATCCTAAAAAATGTGAAAGGTATCGAAAACTGTGTCGTTTCTACGCATTGCCACAACGATCTGGGTCTAGCTACTGCGAACACACTCGCCGGTATACGTGCTGGTGCAAGACAAGCGGAGGTAACGATCAATGGCATCGGAGAGCGGGCAGGAAACACATCTCTCGAAGAGATTGCGATGATCGTCTCAACAAGAAAGCAGGCCCTCGGATATCGAACGGGTATCGATACAACCCAGCTTACCCGACTTAGCAAAATTGTTTCGAACTCAACTGGCATGCTGGTGCAGCCAAACAAAGCCATTGTCGGTGCCAATGCATTCGCTCACGAAGCCGGTATCCACCAAGACGGGATCCTAAAACACCAGGAAACCTATGAAATAATGCGTCCGGAAACAGTAGGAGCAAGCGCCAGTCAATTGGTTCTCGGCAAACACTCAGGAAAAGCTGCCATACGCTCACGACTCTCCGAGCTTGGTTACAATATCTCCGATGACGAACTGGGACGCGCTTTTGATCGTTTCAAAAAATTGGCCGACAAGAAGAAACACATCGTTGATGCTGACCTCGAGGCATTGGTGGACGATGAACGCATCCTGACCGAGGTCGCCTATAGCCTTGACGGCCTACAAGTCGCTTGCGGTACGCTAGGCATGTCCACTGCCACCGTTCGCCTAACAGACAAAGAAGGCGCTGAGATAGTCCAGGCCGCAGTCGGGACCGGTCCCGTCGACGCAAGTTTCAAAGCGATACAAGAGATCCTTGACGTTAAGTTCCCACTCCTCGAATACAGCGTACATTCGGTCACCGAAGGCATTGATGCATTGGGGCAAGTGACAGTTCGAGTCGCCTCAGAAGGTTTAAGTGCCTTGAATCCACAGAGTGGGACTCCGTCACCAAAAACATTCGTCGGCCACGGAGCACACACTGATATCGTTGTCGCGAGTGCGAAAGCCTACCTCGCTGCACTAAACAAGTTACTCGCCGCTAAAGGCACAGAACCGCTTATTCCAAAGGCCAACAACCAAACGGAAACCTTGAACGCATGAGCACCACCCTGTTCGAGAAAATATGGGCCAAGCACGTGGTAACCGAAGAGGCGGGTTTTCCTTCGGTCCTTTACATCGATCTGCACCTCATCCACGAAGTGACATCGCCACAGGCATTCTCAGGCCTTGAAAAGAAGAACCTCTCGGTCCGTTGCCCTGAGCGCACTGTCGCAACGATGGACCATTCCGTCCCAACACTACCAAGCCATCAGATCCAAGAGGACAAAGAGGCAACCCGACAACTCAATACGTTACGCGAGAACTGCGAAGCCCAGGGAATTCGACTTTTCGATGTGGGTTCGGAAAACCAAGGGATTGTACACGTCATAGGACCGGAACTCGGCTTTACTCAACCAGGAATGACGATTGTTTGCGGCGATAGTCACACCGCGACTCATGGCGCATTCGGCTCTCTCGCTTTCGGCATTGGAACCAGCCAGGTGGAACACGTACTAGCGACCCAGTGTCTACTGCAAAGACGGCCCAAAACCATGGCTGTCAATATTGTTGGCGAACTTCCTACGAGCGCCACAGCAAAGGACGTGATTTTGGCACTTATCGCAAAGATTGGTGTTGGTGGTGGTACCGGCCACGTTATTGAATACCGAGGTCCGGCCATTAAAGCGATGAATATGGACGAGCGGATGACCATCTGCAATATGTCCATAGAGGCAGGGGCCCGCGCGGGTATGATAGCGCCTGACGAAACCACATTCTCTTTCCTTGCTGGCAAGCAACAGGCGCCAACTGGCAAGGCATGGGAGAGCGCACTCGACGAGTGGAGACAGCTTCAAAGCGATCCCAACGCTGTCTTTGACACCGAGGTCGAGCTCGACGTCAGTGCGATTACACCATGGGTTACCTACGGGACCAATCCCGCGATGGGGATACCAATCAAGGGAACGATCCCAAAACAGGGCGAGATGTCAGAGCAAGCCGGCTCTGCCCACAAAAAAGCTCTCGCTTACATGGGACTCGAGGGCGGCAAACCTCTTTCGGGACATCCGGTAGACGTGGTTTTCATCGGATCGTGCACAAATTCCCGTCTGTCCGATCTGCGAGCTGCGGCAGACGTGATGCGGGGGCGGCAAGTAAAACCCGGTGTTAGGACCTTGGTCGTTCCCGGTTCAAACCGAATTAAGAAAGCCGCAGAAGCTGAGGGCCTTGACAAGGTTTTCTTGGCGGCCGGCGCTGAATGGAGGCTTCCTGGCTGCTCCATGTGTATCGCGATGAACGGCGACCAACTCGCCCCAGGACAATACGCCGTAAGCACAAGCAATCGTAATTTCGAGGGCCGGCAGGGCAAAGGTAGCCGAACCTTTCTCGCCTCGCCCGCAACTGCTGCGGCATCTGCCATTGCAGGCGCTATTTGCGATGCAGGCGACCTAACCAAAACTGAGGCGAAATAGCATGGAGCCTATCAAGACCATTTCTGGGACCGCGATATCTCTACCGCATAGCGATATTGATACTGACCAAATTATCCCCGCGCGATTTCTCAAAGTAACCGGCAAGTCTGGACTTGGAAAAAAATTGTTCTTTGACTGGCGATTCGAGAGTAACGGTACAGAAAAACCCGACTTCGTCTTGAACCGACCCGATAGTCGATCAGCGCAAGTATTGGTAGCCGGCGACAATTTCGGCTGTGGATCTTCAAGGGAGCACGCGCCATGGGCCTTGGTCGACTGGGGCATTAAGGCAGTCGTCGCTACGTCATTTGCGGATATCTTCCGCGCAAACGCACTGAAAAACGGGCTTATCGTCATCGAACTCCCCAAGGACGCAGTGGATTCACTCCACAGCGCTGCGCCAACTCAAGTATCAGTCGATTTAGCGAACGCAAGTATTAACTTTGCCGACAACACATGGAGTTTCCCAATCGATGAATTCTCCAAGCAGTGCATCCTTAAGGGCAAAAGCGAGCTCGACTACCTACTCAGCAAGAACAGCCTCATTCAACGTTTCGAGGACAAACGATGAAGGCTCTAATCGCCGTACTGCCAGGAGACGGTATCGGTCCCGAGGTCACTCATTCCGCTAGAGAAATACTCAATGCAGTAGCAGGCCAAACGGGACACGAGTTTTCCTACGCCGAGGAGGCGATTGGTGGTGCCGCGATTGACTCAACAGGTAATCCTTTGCCAGAGAAGACCCTCGAAGCGTGCCGAAACTCTGACGCAGTTTTGTTGGGAGCAGTTGGTGGGCCAAAATGGGACGGCGGCGATCCAAAGAACAGCCCCGAAGCAGGACTTCTAGGGATACGCTCCTCTCTCTCACTCTTCTGTAACCTCCGACCGACTAAATCAATCGAGGCGCTCTATGACGCTGCCCCACTCAAGCGGGAACGACTCCTTGATGTCGACCTAGTCATTGTCCGGGAACTCACCGGGGGTATCTACTTTGGTCAACCTCGCACCAGAGAGGGCCAAGGAGAAACAAGGCGTGCCCTCGACAGCATGGTGTACACGGCAAAAGAAATTGAACGTATCGCCCGCAAAGCATTTACGATGGCCCAGGGTCGGCGAAAACTTGTCACTTCCGTAGACAAAGCCAACATCCTTGACACATCGAGGCTCTGGCGTGAAGTCATTGGTGAAGTAGCCAAAGATTTTCCCGAGGTCACCCTAGAACACCAACTCGTCGATTCTGCAGCTATGCGGCTAGTAACTCAGCCCAGCTCTTTCGACGTCATGGTTACGAGCAATCTGTTTGGGGACATCCTTAGCGATGCGGCTTCCGTACTTGCTGGATCGCTCGGTCTTTTGCCAAGCGCTTCGCTCGGCGAAGGCACTTTTGGACTTTATGAACCCGTGCACGGGTCGGCACCCGACATCGCTGGCAAGGGGCTGGCAAATCCGTCGGCCGCGATCCTAAGCGCTGCACTTTTACTCCGGCACTCTCTTGGGCTTGAAAGAGAAGCTAAACTGATAGAGTCTGCTGTATTCATGACCCTCGAAAGCGGTTTGAGGACCAAAGATCTAGGGGGCGATGCGCAAACAAAAGCTGTCACCCGCGCCGTAATCGAGAATATTTCGACTCTTGTGAGCCACTCGTAGTCCGCGACACAACACCGCGTCAACGCCCTCGACAACACTAGGCTATACTTTGAACCGTGAACCGGGGCGAAGAATTAGCTTACAGAGCGAAAGCGGCCATGACCCGTCTGCCACTCCTTGCAAGTCATATTCTGCTAGGCAAAGCCTCTGCCATTCGCGGCGGCGGCAGTGGCGCGCCCCCGCCCCCAGAAGTCATTGCTGAAGTCCGCTCTCGCTATCGGGCTCTCCTTGATTTAGATATTGCAAACGTTAAGGCTGGGCTTTATCCCAAGGAACTTCTCTGGCGAACCGATGGAGCTCGGTACGCACGTGCCCTGCCCGAGGCTATTCGTCAGCTTCCGGGAACCCTCAGGAGAGCCAAGAACCAGAATTTCAACGATCTCCCCGCGTGTTCTGCAGGTGAAGAATATCCGGCGTACTACCAACGGAACTTTCACTGGCAAACAGATGGCTATTTTAGCGAACGCTCGGCTCAGGTCTACGACATCCAGGTCGCTTGGGTATTCTTGGGCGCCACCACCATGATGCGACGACAGGTCCTTCCCCCCTTAACTCGTTTCGCGAATTCCCTAGCCAAACCAATGCGCGTCCTCGACGTAGCAACAGGAACCGGCCAAAACCTACGACAAATTAGGACAGCTTTCCCTACAGCTAAACTCACGGGTGTTGATCTTAGTCCGTACTACCTTCGTCACGCTCAGACTTATCCGGAGTTACAAGGGCCACATGTTTCTCTGATCGCAGAGAACGCGGAATCTCTGTCCTTCCCGAACAACTCCTTCGACGTTGTGACATCGGTCTATCTGTTCCACGAACTGCCGAAAGACGCTCGACGAAACGTGATGAGAGAAATGTTCCGGGTATTGCGCCCAGGGGGACTACTGGTAGTGCAAGACTCGCTACAAAACACAGATTCCTCAATTATCTCGGGAAACCTTGACGAGTTTGCTCATGTATTCCATGAACCTTATTACAAAGGCTACCTCGCCGATCCCCTCGGGCCCGCGTTTGAATCGATTGGTTTCGGCTCAGTTGAGACCGAGAGTCACTACGTTTCGAAAAACGTAATCGCCACCAAAGCCTAAACTCCTCCACAAAGGTCGAAGGGCGCCATCTTCTCAGCGAGAAGAACGACGCCCCACGAACGCAAAATTATTATTTGCTACCGAGAACAGCTGACATGCTTAGCGGCACGTCGACCATAGACAGCTTGCTCGAGTTGGAACTTGTTAATTGAACCAAGCTCAACCCGTCGAAGACCCATTTGGTTCGCGTTTTTGTGGGACCAGGTTTCAAGGATCACAGACTGGTAAGCCGAACGAATTCGAACAGCCCGTACCAAATCACGCGCAGTTCGGATTTTCTCCCCGTCAACTGCCAGAATTGCGTCGCCCACTACGAGCCCCGCACGGTCTGCCGGAGAACCGGGCAAAACACTAGTAATTCGGGCCCCAATCGCCTGAGCGTCGGCCTGTCGTTCTGTGCGAACAACTACACCAAGATAGGTGATGCGATCGGCCTGCGGTGCAGCGACTCTCACTGGCACCATGTGACGATGATCAAGGCTCACCGGAGCAAGAGCCGCAACCGCTAACAAGAAACCACCAACAACACCTGCCACAGAGCTAGCGACAACCACCATAGAAAGTCGTCCAGTCTCCATCATTGGGTGTAACACTTCTCGACGAAGTCGCGGACTCGTGTCCGCGCTTGTTACACTCTCTACATGAGCATGAGTTTCACCCATGCTCTCCCCCTTAAACTTGCTCTCAGAGCCGTCCCCGAATTTGTCTGTCCCCATCCTCTTTATTGTCTCTAATTCTGGGCAAAAGCGCGAGGCTCTAATAGCGAAAGTTATACATCCTACGTGCTACCTTTAGTAGGCATTTGTCGCACATTTTATGCGCAAACTACTTCGAGTTTTAGCAGTCATTTTCAGCATCGTTTTGTTGTTGGCGATCGTTGGAGCACTGTTATTGCGCGCGTTTCTACACGGCGATCAGCTGGGAGAAATCGTAGCTGACAGAATGAGCGAAAAACTTCAAGGTCACTTCGTTGTCGAATCGGTCGATTGGCCTCTCTCACACTTTCACACATTGTTGGTGGGTGGATGGTTGCCTCTCACTGTCGAGAACTTCGACGTCTATGACGGTGACAAACAACGAGTCCTTCATGTCCCTGAGGCTAGCCTTGAGATAGACACGGCCGGCTTGCTCTTTGGCCGCAACGAAATCCTGTTCCGGGATGTGGTTGTAAAGTCTGGAGCCCACGCGCTTATTCGATCGGTACCAAATCCGAAACCGAAACACGAATTTGACAGACGAGCCATTAGCCTTCTGCAGAGTTTTCAGCTCAACTCGCCAAAAGAACTAGCAGCTGGGCTAACAGCGCAAAAAGGCCCACTTGTCGAG
>CAYPIX010000020.1:0-41920 GCA_964410875.1 uncultured Kofleriaceae bacterium | reverse complement strand
ATACCGTGCTCTTTCGCCAGGCTATGACAGAGCTCTTCTGTCTCCGGGAAATTCGTTTCGACAAGAGCTATCGATCCGCCACTGGGTTGACGGTAGTTGTAACCCAACCGTTCGAACGCCTTTGTTGCCAACTCGTTGTTTTCTGCGATTCGTTTATTGTGACGCGAAAAAAGAGTCTCTTGATGAGTGACTGCGATGCAACCCAACGCTTCTACAGGATTCGGCGCACAGATAGTCGTGTAATTTTTCCAATCGGAGATCGCTTTCCGTTGTGTAGCGTTCGAAATGGCCAGCCAAGCACAGCGTAGACCTGGAAGCCCATGCGCCTTTGATAAACCTGAGAGGACCACCGTATTTTTTCCGCCCGCCGCCGAGGGCAGTCTGGGTACGCCTGGCATTTCCAGCCCGCGATACATTTCATCACAGAACAACGTCGCTCCAGCGTCGTCTACGATTTTCAAAAGTTGGTCTAGGTCGGTTGATGTCGGAACAAAACCAGTAGGGTTATGAGGCAGATTGACGACGACCATTTTTGCGTCCACTATCTTTTCTTTTAACTCAGAAAGGTCCCAACGCCAGGATTTCTCAGTGGCGTGCAATTGCCATGGAACGACCTCACAGCCAAGGTATTCGGCAACGTTTCGCAAGGAGTCGTAGCAAGGGGTTTGGCAAATTACCCGGTCGCCCTTTTCCAAAAGCGCATGCATCGTTAGGAAAATCCCTTCTTCGGGTGCATTAACGACCAATATTTGTTCTGCGTCTGCGTTTTGGTACTGAGATGCCACGGCCATGCGAAGTTCCTCGGTGCCATTCATGGGGCCGTAGCAAAGTTTGGCAGAAAGGATTTCTTCCAACGTGGTAGAGCCCAGTTCGGCCAGTTCCCTTGCACTGATGGATTCGCAATCCGATGCACTCAGCATGTGGGTTGCGGAGAGTTCGTAAAGTTCAAAGAACTTTTCCGTTTGAAAGGGCGCAATACGCATAGAGCCTCGTATAGCAGGTTGCAATGCGTATTCGGGCTCCTTAACGCGAACTTGCCGTCACCCTACTCTCGTCGAGTTCACCCAACCGAAAAAACAAACTATGAATGGCTCCCATCGCAGCCAAGTCACCCAGAGCCGTTACTTAGGCGATTTGAACTTCACACGATTGAGCTTCGGATTCATCTATTGACGATCAGTGGTTAACATGGGACAGACGTTCCTAGGCGTTTGCCGGCGATTGATATGGAGCGTTTCATCGGGATTATTGGGCTGGCTGTTATGTTGCTCATTGCATGGGCCCTCAGCACCCACAAGAAAGTAGTGGCTTGGCGTCCCCTCTTGGGCGGCATCGGACTGCAATTCGTCCTCGCATTGATCATTCTCAAGACCAGCGCCGGCGAAGCTTTCTTCCAAGGTGCCCAAGACTCAATCAGTGCCCTCATCAGCCTAAGCAACGAAGGGGCAAAATTCGTATTCGGTAAAAAATTCATAGATCACCCGTTTGCCTTCAAGGTTCTACCCACAATCATTTTTGTCTCCTCGCTCTCTTATGTCCTTTTTTACTACGGGATTTTACAGCGAGTTGTAAAAGCCATGGCGTGGGTCATGTATCGAACCATGGGGATCTCAGGTAGCGAAAGTCTCTGTACCGCTGCGAATGTCTTCATTGGGCAAACCGAAGCACCGCTCGTTGTCAAACCCTACTTAGAAAGCATGACGCGGAGCGAAATCATGTGCATGATGACCGGTGGCATGGCGACAGTCGCGGGCGGCGTGTTAGCGGCTTACGTGAGTTATGGTATTTCTGCTGGACATCTTTTGGCAGCGTCGCTTATGAGTGCGCCTGCTGCAGTTCTGATCGCAAAACTCATGGTCCCAGAAACAGAGACCTCACCGACTCGCGGAGAAGTCCAGCTCTCCCTCGAAGTGAAGGAAGTCAATGTTTTTGAAGCCGCTTGCAAGGGTGCAGCCGACGGACTGATGCTCGCTCTCAATGTAGGCGCTATGCTGATCGCATTTATCGCGCTCGTTGCGCTAGTTAACCTTCTGCTTGCGCAAGTCGTAGGGCTATTCGGGTACCAAACAAGTCTTCAAACAATCTTGAGTTACATCATGTCTCCGTTTGCTTTCCTTATGGGCATCCCCTGGGAGGATTGCCTTCAAATCGGTCAGCTACTTGGTGAAAAGGTGGTGGTCAACGAGTTTCTTGCCTACGAAAACCTAGGAAAGATGTCGGTCGGCGAGTTTGGGGAAATCAGCGAACGTTCCAAAGCCATTGCCACCTACGCACTCTGCGGTTTTGCAAATTTCTCATCTATTGCCATTCAGATAGGGGGAATTGGTTCTCTCGTTCCCAATAGACGAAGTGACTTTGCTCGCCTTGGTTTACGTTCGATGATAGGTGGCACCCTGGCCGCATTTATGACTGCATGTGTTGCAGGCATTTTGCTCTAATTTTAGCTCAGGACGGAAACCGTAATTTGTCGATTGTGCGGTGCCAATCGGTGTTCCCAAAGGTAGACGCCCTGCCAGGTCCCTAAATCACAAGCCCCGTTTTCGATGGGTATCGAAAGTGAAGAAGCAGTGAAAACCGATCGAATGTGAGCGGGCATGTCGTCGGGGCCCTCGTCTACGTGACTAAAAATCGCGTCACCATCGGGCGCGAACCGCGACGCAAAACGTTCTAGGTCGGCACGCACATCCGGATCGGCGTTTTCGCAAAGGATGAGCGAAGCGCTGGTGTGGTGGACAAAAACCGAGCACAGCCCCTCGGCCACACGCGCTTTGCGAACCGCGTCTTTCACTTTCTCGGTCAAATCGTATGTCCCGCGCCCGCTCGTAGAGATCGAAAATTTGCTACGCCAGACGCTCATGGGTGGTTGGCTAACGTAGGCCATCATTTCGGTCAACCGGGCAGAAAGAGTCGCGCCGAGGGCTTGGGTCGCTCTATCCCCAGGACATGACGACGACCTCCAAAGTCCCCAGTAAACCACCGGAAACACCGAGCCCCCATCAATGATTTCAATGTATTGAAACCGAGTACACACAGGCACCAACTTTGCACAACTTTCGTTGGATGGAGAGGAGCCGAATACTGTGGACGCGAGTAAGCATTTGCTTCCTCAGCCTATTCACACTGCTTTCTAGCCCGGGCCACGCGGACGCCAAGTCCAGCCGCGGCCTCCAATCGAGCGAGCTCGATGAAATTTCTCCATTTGGCAACAAGTCCAGCAAGAAGAAAAAACGTCGTTCTTCGAGAAGTAGAAGAGAACGTCGGAAAAAGCGAAGAGAACGTCGGGAAGAGCGAAGAATTGCGAGAAAGCAAGAACGAGTCGAGGACGACAAGAGAAACGCTTCCCGCGATGGCGAAAAGCGAACTGAGACTAAGTCTCAGAAGACGGACAGAATAGAGAAAAAACAATCGCAGCTCGCTATGCGAAGCGCCCCGGTGAAGTCGGCGGCCACCGACAAAACCCCAGCCACCCTCCAAGCGGTAGACACTCCTGTATTAGCGTCAATCGACGAAATCCCTGACTTTCCAAGCTCAATAGAAGAGGATGTCATCCTGAACTCCGAAACCAAATTCGGTAGTTCTGGTCGAGATTTCTCTGCCAAGATAGAACTCCTTTCTTGGGTCAATGCCGGCACAGAGTCAGCGGAAACAACCGCAAGACTCGACGCGGGTGCTACTTTTAAATTCAACTCTCATTTCAGTGCCACCGCAAATGGCCGACTTCGCTTTATAAGAGATTTCCGCTCTTCTAACCCCGACGGCGATCAACAATTTGAATTTCTACCCCGCGAAATCCATATTACAGCGCAAACCTCGAACGCAAGCGTTACCGTAGGAAACCAGATTGTTCGATGGGGCGTCTCGGATTTTTTCACTGTTAATGACCCCGTCAACCCCAATGACTTTCGCGACCGAACAGGTGCGGATATACAATCGCCGCACATTCCAATTCCAGCAGTACGAGGTTTGGTATCGCTTGGACCAGTATCTCTAGAGGGTGTAGTCGTACCCGTGTTCTTCAGCCACCGTTTCCGGCCCGTTGGAAATCAGTGGGGTTTTTATCAGGGGCGAACGAATCTTCTTTCTGCCATCGACTTCTTGAGCCAAGACAACCCCGCGGCGAGGGACCAGCTCAGCGACGTATTCAGTATCAACAGCGGCCCCGCGCTCACACCGGATAACGCGAGCGCCGGTGGACGTCTTAACATTCAAATAGCCGGTATCGACGCTGGATTCAACGCATACTACGGTTGGGATAGATACCCTCAATTGATATTCGACGAAGCGGTTCGACTCGCAACCAGAGCGTATCAGGATGCAGGAGATGGCGAACCCGTCGGGGCAAACTTACAGGGTTTCAGTAACTCTCTCGGGTCAACCATTGCCGGCGGCGGCAGCGCGGTCCAAGCCAACTTCCGACGGATTGCCCAATTCGGCGGTGATTTAACATTTACAGCAAGCAAGTTCCTTTTTAAGTTGGAGGGTAACTATTCCTCTGCGGAAACCGTCTACGTAGACGATGACACAGCCCTCGTAAGGCTTCCAGTCGTCAGTGCAGTTGCCGGAGTCGACTATTCTCCATCCAACCAATTAACCGTGAGCGCGGAAGGATTTGCACGACAGATCATAGGTCGAGTGCCCACTGGCGTAGAAACCGATTTCTTCACTGGGAACGACACCGTTATCGCCGGCGGGATTCGCTACGCCCCGACCTTTATTAACCTCCGACTCCAAGTAGCAGGAAGCTACAGTACGCTCCGTCGCGACTATCGGCTTTCGCCTCGCCTCGACTACCAAATCAGCCCGCGCTTTTCCCTTGGTATGGGAGCAACCATTCTCGGTGGGCCAAGCGAAAACACCTTCGGTGGTGTGTACGGAGACAACGACCATGTCTTCGCCGTCCTCAACGTTCTCGCTCTTTAGTGAGACCATTCGTTAGGCTGAAAAAAACTGCGTAACTTCCGCAGAGGAACTCCTTTGGGGTATGTCACATGCGTTCTCGCGTGATCTGAGCGAATAACCTGTTCGGGGCGGCAGTTCGCGGGGACCGCTGGCTTTGGACCGCCCCAACTAGCCAATCACGCGACTAAAGGGACTTGCACAGTGAGGAACCATGGTTCCAACGTGGGGAAAGGTGTCCCGGGGTACTCAAGAACACCAATTCTGCAATAATTCAGGAACCTTACACAGCTAGCCATTTCCACCAATGTCGTAAACACGTGGCAACTCGGTTGGGAAAGCCCCCAGGAAAGCGGTCAAAAGCCTCTAGATATCAGGTGTTTACCGACACGAGAAGGCGGCACGCATCGTGAATTATATCTGCGCATGTCGAACGCTGTACGTAGAACGTCGCTCCTCTTTGTGGCTGTGCTGGCCATCGCAGGTTGTGACCGGTCAAAAGAATCTGGAAACAACAACCTTGGAACAGGCGATCCGGATGCTTCTCTTTTGGGTACATGCATGGCGTGCGAGTTCGTCGGTCAGACCGGAATGTGTATCGGGGAAGACGAAGATATTGTCGCCGACGCAAAAACCGACAACCCAGACCTATTGCAGACCCTCGAGAATAGCAAGTCCGTATGTCCTGGCGAAGAAGTCTGCATGTTCTGCAACGATCCAATTACCGGCGAAGAGACGGGCGCATGCGATTTAGCTCCCCTCCTCTGCCCAGACAGTCAGCCAGAAAGCACCTGTGCAGAGCCTCTATCTTCTCTCAATGTTGACAGGCTCACCCCGTGTGGACCAGCCGCTCACTGTGTTGACACCCGCAATATTGATGTTGAGCTACTTGACGAGCTTGAGCCCTGCGACGACGAAGGCCTCTCCATGTGTATGCCCGACGTAATCATCAATACCGATGGCCACTACTTCCTAGATGAGTGCGCAGGAACCATTGGCAATCCAGGTCGCTGCCTGCCAATTGAGCTTAATGAAGTTGCCGTCGCAATAGAGGAAGATGGATTGGAGCAAGGTGACTGCGCCGAAGGCTTCGTTTGCTCTACCTGTTTTAGCCCAGTGGACGGCGAACCAACAGGGGCGTGCGCTCAGTCTTGTGAAGAGGAAATTCCACCTATTCTACCTGAGCCTCAACTATACCCAGACTGTTACCAGAACCGCGGACGTTGCCTCGCTTCGAATACCCTTTCGCAAGGAACATTGGACGTCACCGAGCAGTTTGACTGCCAGAATGGTTTCCGTTGCGTGCCAGACCAATCCGTAAATGACGGACCTTACGTCCTTTGCACAGGTGACATAGCAGTCATCGGCGAGTACACAGGAACTTGCCTCGACATGGAGCTTATCGACGCCGGCAGTAACGAGCGACGGTTCGACAATCACGCCGCTTGCGAGCAAGCTTTTGGGCTTGAGAATATGGGCTGCGTACCATGTCGCGACCGAGACCAGGTTCCCACCAACGCATCTGGTTGCCCTGACAATCCGCCTCTCAACGAAAGAGACTAAAGTAGATATCATAGTTGACGGCTCACTCGAGTTTGAGTGGGTCGTCGCTAGTTTCGGGATAGAGCGGACTGCTTCGCCAACTGGGCCAAATTCGTACCCCCCCTAGTAGCGCTCGCAACATGCTCCAGAATGCAGTGACCCACCAGATACCAGCCAAGGAATCAACCAAAAACAGGCAAGGCGCAGCGAGCAGAGTAGAAAAGACCATTGCGTTCCTGAGGTAAGAAAAATCCGCGGTCCCTAGATGGATCCCATCGGTAGCAAACGAAACCGAATTCGCTACCTGCCCGGCGGCCGCGGCCCACCACGCCGCTACAAAAACGGGAACAGCGCTAGCCGGAACCAAGAGAGCCGCAACCCATGGCTCAGCCACCAACATCAAAATGGTAATTCCGACACCAAACCATAAATTGAGGCGAACCGTTACCCCTGCTACGCGACGGGCTTGAGCTACGCTTCCGCCACCAATAAAGAAACCAACCAGACTTTGAGCACTAATAGCGACTGAATCAAGCATATATGCAGTTAGCATCCATACCTGCCGTATCGCTTGATGAGCTGCAGCAGCCTCTTTACCCGCAACGGTTGCCTCGCGCGCTCCGAAGATTAAGAACGCCGTAAGCAGGCCGGTGCGAATAAACATATCGCGGCCAACCCCGAATAATTTCGGTAATTGTGACCAATCCGGCCCAGAGAGATGTATCTTTTTTCGGAGAACCCAAAGAGAGATTCCAGCGCCGAGAATATGGCTAAAGACCGTTGCCCAAGCGGCACCAGCCACACCAAGGCCCTGCACATCGCCAACACCAAAGATAAAAAGTGGATCGAGGGCAACATTTACCAGGTCGACTCCGACTGCGATCCAAACAGACGTCTTCATGTCCTGCATTCCGCGTAACGCGCCAAAACACACGACAGTGACCAGCCAAAAAGGCACACCTATCACTCTAATTTTCAAATAGGTAACCGCTTCTACTTTGAGCTGGCCCGTTGCCCCCATGGCCTTGGATGCCTCTTCGGCGCCAGCGAAAAGTGCGATTGCCAAAACCGCGCCAAGACTAACTGCGACTGCTAGCGCAACGGCCACAGCCCCTCCGGCCGAATTCCGTCGCCCAGCACCGTCGAGGCGAGCGACCTCAGTGTGCGTGCTTACTGCCAAAAAATTCAAAATCCAAAGGGCACCAGAAACGACTGCAGTTGCTGCGCCGACCCCTCCGAGGCTCGCTGCTCCCAACTCTTTTACAAACGCGGTATCCGCAAGACCGACAAGTGGCTCGGCGATGACCGTTAAAAGAACCGGAACCGACAAATTCATCATAGTCCGATATGGACGCGCGATGAACGGGTGCGGTTTCATGGAGCCATTGTGGGCTACCGATTGGACGAGCGGAAGACGTCGTCTCGGTTCTTTTCCACAATTTCGAACCGACTTTGGATCGCCGCTAACACACGACGCTCTTCTACTGTTTCAGCCACTCTGCGGCGAAATTCCGGTTGGCGATCAAAGTCACCCTCTGCTTCCTCTTTTGTCGCGTCGGGTCCCGCAATCTTACGATACTCATTCTCTAGATCTTTCGACGTGGCTTGGAGTTTTTCTTCACGAACGAGTCGCCGTTTGACGATTTGCCAACGCGCCATTTGCTCGGCTTTTTCTCTGTTGCGTTTGCGAGCGGCTTCCTCGTCAAACTCATCGTCCCCTTGCCAACGACGTATTTCTTCACCAACCAGATGATCCAATTTCTCTTCAAAAAGCGCTTCCGGCAACAAGAAATCATGCAACTTCACAAACTTGTCGACCATCTTCTTTCGAAGTGCAGCATCTGATCTACGAGCCCACGACTGTTTGAGTTCTTGTAAAACGGTTTCTCGGTAGTCCGCTTCGCTAGAGGCGCCCAACAAAACCGAGAGAGCAGGCAGTTCCCACTTTTCTATAGCGCGAATCACAATTTGATAAACGCCGTCTGCCCCACTTGCACTGATTGAAGTGGCATAGACCTCTCCAAGCTTGCGAGACAGGAGAGAGGTGCGCAAATCCTCGGGCAACCGAGAATCACCAAGAAGTAGTTTCGCGCCGTGTTGCCACGCACCAGCGGGTACCCCTTTTGCATTCAAGGGAACCAGATCGACGGTAACCCGATCGTTTTCGCTAACAACATCGGTTTCCTTCGCTTCTGAAAAAGACGCCTTGGCATGAAGACGCGCTTCTATTTCCGCGTCGATATCGGATTCGCTGAAACTTTTTACAAATCGTGTGACTGGACCGACGCTTCCAGATGACAGTTCAAAAGGAGGTTCGACGGCAAACTGAACCAATGCCCGAAGATCATCTCCACCTTCAAGGGCAAATTTTTGCTCGACGACTCGCGGGCCGCCCACAATTTCAAGATCATCTCGGCTATTCAAGACGCGCCGCGATTCCTCCGTAATCACATCACGACAAACGTTACGCGTAACCTTGACCCCAAACTTCTTGCGCAGGATCTCAAAGGGTACCTTTCCCTGTCGAAACCCCTTGGTTTTGAATTTCTTCCCGAGAACGGTCAGCTCCGCCCGAATTCTGGCTTCAATCTGGTGACGAGGTACCCGAAGCGCCAAGTGGTAATCCACCTGGTTAATCTGAGTGATTTCTGCTCCTAAACCCACTCCTATTGGGATAACCCCCGAGCGAACGCCAGTCAACTAACCCTTAACTGCCGCGCACTTAAGTCATCAATACTCGGGGGAAAGACGTGCCAAGCCTTCTTCAAACCGCTTCTGGAACGCTGCATCAAGAACATCGTCGCAAACCGCGTAACGTATCAGTGGCTCTCCTTGGCCCTCACTGCCGGGACCATTGAAGTGAACTCCGACAATGCCTGTCTCTTCAATCACCAACCGATTGAATGCCTCATGCAGCGGTTTGTCTGAAACCCGCGGGTCATCGGCCAGGGAAACGCCAAAGGCTTTCGAAGGCACTTTCCAGAGAGTGAAGAACCCAGCGCTGGTCTCACACGCTGGTTTAAGGCCGGCGTTCTTTAACTTTCCTACGACGTAGTCTAACCGGTCTCGGTAAACCTTCCGCTGAGCGTCCAACGCTTTCTTTGCATTGGCTTTGTCGGCAAGAAAGTCACCATAGGCAGCCATAACCGAAGGCACAGGTCCCGACTCCGTGTTTCCCTTGATGAGAACAAAGTCTTCGACAAAGTCTTTCGCTCCAACTAGCGCACCGAGGCGAGCCCCCGGATCGCTGAACGATTTGCTAACCGAGTACATCTCTATCCATTCAACGTCGGTACGTTTGCTTGCAACAGAGGCTAGCGAGGTGTGTTTTCCTGGCTCGCAAAGTCCTGCATAAGCGCCGTCATTGACCAGACGAGCTCCTTTTTGAGCACACCAATCCAAAAGCCTATTCCATTCGCTTTCGTTTGCACCAACAGCGGCCGGGTTTCCTGGCCGAATCACGTAAACCAGATCGATGTTCTTTTCAGTGGATACCGCGCGGTCAAGTCGCTCGAGATTCAGACGCATATCGTCTTCGGTGGCTAGTGGCCAAACGATGCGCTCTGTTCCAAGGTAAGAATTAGCCCAAGTGCCAATCACGTCGTAGGCGGGTACGTTTGAAACAACTCGAAACGAACTACGCCTCTCTGTGTCTGGCAGGTGCATTCCACATGCTAACGGCATGAGTGCACCGGCGGTTTTTATTCCCGGGATTGGTACAGCTGCTAGGTGTTTGTGATCATCGACCGCGATTCCACCGTGCAATTCAACCATTCCTTCGGCAAACCGATGGAGATTATTGTCTTCGGCGTAGGTGTGATAATCGAACCCTGGATTGGCAGCGTACTTCGCTTGTAGCGTTCGAATTTGCTCGGGTGGAACACCGTCCGGGTTTCCCAAAGAGAGGTTCAGCGGTTTCTTGCCAGTTTTTTCCTCATACTCACGACGAAGAATGTAGATTAGCTGGAATAAATTTATGCCGGATACCGGGATCTTTCGAGCCATAACCGGGAACCTATCCGACCTTGCCTGCAAATGGTACATGGTTCCTTGTGCCGGTGGTTACCGCGAAAAACCTGTCGATTTCCTTCGGGGCTCGTAGCATTCTCGACTCCGCATCGGTCTCGATAGATAAAGGAGAGCGCGTCGGTTTAGTGGGTGGGAACGGCGCTGGCAAGAGCACCCTTGCCAAGATTCTCACAGGAACCATAGAGCCTGATGCGGGAACCGTCGTTTTCCCACGTGATGCCAAGGTTGCGTACCTCGCACAAGAAGCCACTTTCCCCGCCAACTGTTCGGCCCGGTCCTATTTGGAAGCCGGGATGCTCGAACTGAAACAGGCCAAAGAACGCCACGAGGCAGCCAGCAATGCTCTTGCAAAGGCATCACCAGAGGAAACCGAAGCACTTCTTCGAGATCAAAGCGCGGCTGCCCAGCAAATAGAAATGCTCGGTGGCTGGGAACAAGGACACCGAGTCGATGAGATTTCCGAGCGACTTGGTTTGACGCAGCTCGATCAAGACATTGACACCATGAGCGGAGGTGAACGTCGACGTGTTGCCCTTGCGCGAATTCTTCTGGCTCCACCACATCTCGCGATTCTCGATGAGCCAACAAACCACCTTGATGTAGACACTATCGAATGGCTCGAAGATTTTCTCACCGAGCACTATCGCGGCGCACTCTTGCTGATTACCCACGACAGATACATTCTTGACCAAGTAGTACAGCGGACCATCGAGCTGGACCACGGCGCCATCTACAGCTACCAGGGTGGATGGAGCCGTTACCTAGAAGCCAAGGCTGAACGCCAAGCCGTCGACCAACAAACCGAGGCAAACCGAAGAAACCTCCTACGCCGAGAGCTCGATTGGCTAAGCAGAAGCCCGAAAGCGAGAACCACAAAGTCCAAATCTCGTATTCAACGCGCCGAAGAGCTTCGCGACAAAACCCCCAAGGCAAAAGATGAAACCATCGACAAGATTTCCTACCAAGCAACACGCGCTGGAAAGACGATTTTGGAAATCACCAATGCGGGGCTTACGCTGGGAGACAGAGAATTAATTGTTGGACTTACTCTCGGCCTTCGCGAAGGAGACAGGGTTGGCATCGTCGGCAAAAACGGCTCCGGCAAGACGTCCCTACTCCGAATGATTCTTGGTCAGCAAAAACCAACAACTGGGAAGGTACGAGCTGGGCTGAACACCGAATTTGCTTATTTCGATCAAGAAAGACGCGGCTTGGAAGACCATAAGTCAATCGCCGAGAACGTTGCGGAGAATCAAGAGAAGGTCACCTTTGCAGGAAAGAGGGTAGACGTACGAAGCTATCTGAGACGGTTCCTGTTCAGCTACGAAAAACAGCGTCAACCGGTATCTGCTCTTTCCGGAGGTGAGCGAGCACGTGTGGCTTTAGCAAAATTTTTATTAGAACCGGCCAACGTTCTTATCCTCGACGAGCCGACCAACGATCTCGACGTATCAACCCTCTCGTCTCTAGAGGAAATCCTCATTGAGTCCGGCGCGACCATTCTATTTGTCACTCACGACAGATATTTCTTGGACCGGGTAGCTACTAGTGTCCTTGCTTTTGAAGAAAACGCCCAAGTCATTCGGTACGAGGGGAGTTATCAGGCCCTCAAACGAATTCGCGAGGCGAAGATAGCTGAGAACAGAAAAAAAGTCGCGAAGGAGAAAACAGCAAAAACACAAGTCGAGCGCAAGCAAAAAGCCGGACTCAGTTTTACCGAGAAACACGAGCTCAAAGAACTAATGCCGAAGATCGAGGAAGCCGAGAAAGCTGTCACGGAGGTCGAAGCAGAATTGGCTGATCCAGATCTTTATGCAAAGAGAGGCCAAGAAGTACCAGCTCTGGTTGCTAAGAAAAATGAAGCTGAGACCAATCTGGAGAAGCTCCTCGGTCGCTGGGAAGAGCTCGAGTCCAAAAGAGGAGAAACGTCATGATAACTCGGCGGAGAATGCTCACTCATTTAAGCGTTGCCCCTATCGTCCTTTCAGCTTGCGGGAGTACGAGACCTCGAAGACAAGCTAAGCCCAAGAACCAGTTCTCGTCGCTTACTGGATTTTGTCGCGACGCAACCCCTATTGCTGCTTCCGAATATATTCGAAGACGAAACAAAGTCCGGACGCTTCTAGAGCGCGAAAACGCGTCGGCACTCTTATGTGAAGCCGGAGCAACCCAGACCTATTTTAGTGGCGGTGCCTGGTATCGAAGTGAGCGTCCACTACTCTTATGTATCCCCAGAGACGACGACGCGTTCTGGGTCGGGCCAGCTTTTGAAGAGCAAACGCTCCGCGAGAAAACAGTTCACAAAGAAAAGTTCCTACCGTGGCAGGAAGACCAAGACCCTTATGCACTCGTGGTCAAGGCGGTCCGACCAGGCTCTCGACCAATTGCGCTCGCTCCCACGGCTCGCTCCTTCATCCATCACGGTCTCAAGAATGCTGGTGCGGCGACGACCAACGGGAGGGACATTGTAGATGAATGCCGTATGGTCAAAAGCCCTGCCGAAGTTAGCCTATTGGAACAAGCAAACCTTGCAACCAAGGCGGCTATCGAAGAAGCAAAAAGGCAGACCCGCGTTGGCATGACGGAAGGCGACGTCAAAGACCTGATCACCCAAGCCCAGAGAGAAGCCGGACTCTCAAACGTTTGGGTTCTTGTAGGTTTCGGAGAAAACGCTGCGTTTCCGCACGGAACAAAGAAGCAGCGTGCGTTAAGAGAGGAGGACTACATCCTTGTCGACACCGGTGGAGAACTACACGGATACCAGTCTGATGTTTCGAGGACTTGGTCCCTCGGTGAGCCAAGCAAGGAAGCCCAACGCGCGTGGAAAACTGTATTGGAAGCGCAACTAGCGGCGGCCGATGCGCTTAAGCCAGGTGCGACTTGTGGCTCTATTGACAAGGTTGCCCGCGACGTTATTGCGAAGTCTGGTTTTGGTAAGGGGTACAAGGTATTTACTCATAGGCTCGGTCACGGCATCGGCTTGGAGGGGCACGAAGCACCTTATCTCGTACGTGGAAGCGACCTGGTGCTGCGGCCTGGCATGACCATGTCCAATGAACCCGGCATCTACATTCCCGGCAAGTTCGGCATCCGCATAGAGGATATCTTTGCGATTACCGAAAACGGTTCGCGCGCTTTCGGCCCACTTGTCGAGAGGTAAGGCTATTCCAGCTCGTTGTGTTTGGAAATGTAGCCGCGCTCAAGGGACTGACGAGGTCACACAAACTCCCGATCACAGAGGGGCGTTCAAACCGCCACACTTCCTCCATTCAATGATATGAAAGCCTCCCTATGAAGAAACCCGTACGAGTTGCAGTCACCGGCGCGGCCGGCCAAATTGGTTACAGCCTTCTTTTCCGTATCGCGGCGGGAAATATGCTGGGACCAGATCAACCCATCCACCTTCAGCTTGTAGACATTCCACCCGCAATGAAAGCGTGTGAGGGCGTCATGATGGAACTCGCCGACTGTGCGTTCCCGCTACTTTCCGGCATGGATGCATCCGATGATCCCAACGTCGGTTTCAAAGATAGCGACGCCATTATCTTGGTTGGTGCCAAACCTCGCGGCAAAGGAATGCTTCGCAAAGATCTTCTCCTAGGTAACGGCCCTATCTTCACGGGGCAAGGAAAAGCCATCGCAAAAAGCGCGTCGAGCAACGTAAAGGTATTGGTGGTCGGAAACCCCGCCAACACCAACTGCTATATCGCCATGAAGAACGCCGGCGATATGGATCCGAGTTGCTTTAGCGCCATGGTTCGTTTGGACGAGAACCGAGCCAAAGGACAAATTGCCTCAAAACTCGGTGTTCCTGTCACCGATGTGAAGAACTTCACCATTTGGGGCAACCACTCCGCGACCCAATACCCCGACGTTATGAACGCCAAGGTGAATGGTAAAAGCGTATCGGAGCAAGTTGACAGCAAGTGGGTTGAAGACACCTTCATCCCCGCAGTCCAACAACGAGGCAAAGCTATTATCGAAGCAAGAGGATTGTCTTCGGCAGCATCAGCAGCCAATGCAGCCATTGATCACATGCACGATTGGATGCTTGGAACGCCGAAGGACTCGTGGGTGTCCATGGGTGTTGTCTCCGACGGCAGCTACGGCATCCCCAAAGGGCTCATCGCCGGCTTCCCAGTCCACTGCAAAGGCGGAAACTGGGAGATCGTTCAGGGACTGAAAATTGACGAATTTAGCCGAGGTCGAATAGATGCAACTGCCAAGGAACTTTCCGACGAGGCAGAGGCAGTAAAAGAACTAGTCTAATTTTCCCAGCATAGCTGGAAACGTGATTCAAGCCGCCAACTGCGGTACATAGGGGCGTGGCCCTCCCGACAAAAGACAAAGTCTATTTGTTCCTCCTTTGCCTGGCCCTTGCTGGCTGCGCGGCTGTGTATTTTATTGGCCAATTGGACCTTAAAAAGCAAAAAGAACAGGCTACCGCCCAGCAAGCGGCAGGAGAACAGCAAGTCGCAGCAGAGGTGGAAAAATGCGGCGCCAAAGTTGAAAAGCAGCTGGAGTCCACAGTGAAGTCTTTCGTGACGACCGTGGCCTTCGCCACAGGCTCGCTATACTCGCCAGACAACAGTAGCCAGTTGACCGCCATGTTCGACAAACTGGTACTTTCGCAAGAAATTGAGCTCCTTGTTGCAGCCGACGCCACAGGCAAAGTGACTGCGTCTACCAACCGCAACTTGATCGGCAAAACGCTAGAAAGAGCATTCGGTATGCCAATGCCCGGCGACGAGCCCACGACTTCTAAGACAGAGTCTGGATGGAAAGCCCTTTCACCATTCAACGGGACCAACGAACAAACCGGAGCGGTTGGTGTTGTGTTCACGACCGCTGAAGCGCAACACTAACAACGGATTTAGAAGATGCATTTGTTTACGATAGACAATCTGCTCACGGTGCTCATGCTCACCCTTCTTCAGGCAGTCCTGGGCTTCGATAACCTCCTCTACATTTCACTTGAATCAAAACGAGCCCCAGAAGCGGACAGGAAGCGAGTTCGTCGACTGGGAATCGGCTTAGCTATTTTCCTGCGTATCGGTCTGCTCTTCCTTTTGACCAGCTTGATTTCCTATTTCCAAAAGCCGGTCTTTTCCTCCGACGCATTTTTCATGAGCGGAACCTTCAACATTCACAGTTTGATCGTTCTCGTGGGTGGAGCGTTTATCATCTACACAGCGGTCAAAGAGATTTCTCACTTACTGATTGTTAACGAAATTAGTAACGAGAAGGACCGCAAGCCCGGCAGCGTCCGCAGTGTCATATTCTGGATCGTCATCATGAACCTCGTGTTCTCCTTTGACTCCATCCTGAGTGCAATGGCACTTACCGACGTGTTCGCCGTTATGGCCACCGCCATCGTTATTGGCGGAATCTTGATGATATGGCTTGCCGACCACGTAGCGGAGTTCTTAGAGAAGAACCGAATGTTCGAGGTCCTCGGTCTGTTCGTTCTTTTTATCGTCGGCATCATGCTGCTCTCCGAAGGCGGTCACATTGCGCACCTCCACTTTTTTGGGCATGAGGTCACGCAAATGAGCAAAGCGACGTTCTATTTCGTTATCGGCATCCTCGTTGTGGTCGACATCGTTCAGAGTAAGTATCAAAAGCGCCTCCTCATCGAAGCTGGTCACCGAAAGGCGCATTGACCTCGGGATGAGCAAACAAGATACGAATGTCGCCCTTCATGCGGCGTCGTCTGAGGAGCTCAGTCAAAAAATAGTCGAACTAGCCATAGCGGAGATCGGCGGGTCCCATGGCGCACTTTTCCTATGGGACAAATCCCAAAATGGTCTAGTGCTAGCTCACCACTTCGTCGAAGGCCTGGTTGTGACTATCCCGAACCAGGTTGTTCGCGCTGGGGCAAGTAAAGCTGGCGTCGCGATGTGGGTGTTCAACAACAACGCACCCTACCTTTGTGCCGATACCAGTTCCGATCCTCACTACACGCGTTATCTACTGGAAGTTGGCACTATTGCCGCCGTTCCCATTCGATACCAAAAAAATGTGCTCGGAGTCCTGACAGTCTCCAACCTAATGCCAGGCTCGCTTACCCAAGATCATCTGGAAAGCCTGTCGGCCATCGCGGCGGAGTCAGCAAAGTTTCTTCGGCGTTCCCAACTGGACGAACGATTGCGGGAAACCACCGGGCGCCCATTTCTTATCAAGGGACTGTCGGACCAATGGCTTGAAGTCGAAAGACGCATCGAACAAGCCTCCCCTACCGACGCCCCTATTCTGATTCGAGGCGAAAGTGGAACCGGCAAAGATCTGGTTGCCAATGCCGTTCATTTCAACAGCGATCGGTCCGACCAACCCATCGTCACCGTCAACTGCGCAGCCATTCCCGAAGCTCTTCTCGAAAGTATATTGTTTGGGCACGTAAAGGGCGCTTTCACAGGCGCGACCAATGACAAGCGGGGTGAGTTTCAAAAAGCAGATGGAGGTACGTTGTTTCTTGACGAAGTCGGCGAACTCCCTCTTATGCTGCAAGCGAAGGTGCTGCGAGCCGTCGAACACGGTGAAATTCAGGTGGTAGGCAGTGACGCTCCTCCCCTTCAAGTTGACGTTCGGCTGGTGTGTGCGACCAACAGAGATCTAGAAACCATGGCTAAACGTGGTGAGTTCCGCGACGACCTGTACTACAGGCTAAGCGTCATGACGATGGAGCTACCCCCACTCCGAGAATACAAAGACGTACTTCATGTTCTCTCTCATGTTTTCTTAACCCAAGCAGCTGACCGCCATGGCCGGGACACTCCAAAGATATCTCAAACCGCGATGGAAGCGCTAAAACGATACGAGTACCCAGGTAATGTTCGTGAATTGAAAAACGCGCTCGAGCACGCAACTATCATGTGTAAGTCGGACGAGATCACGGCGAGCGACTTGCCGCGCGCGTTTCAACCAAGTGACAGAATTGTTGAAAAAACTCCAGCAAAGAATGACCAGCCCCAAACCTTAAAGGAGCTTAGAGAAATCTGGCTCGACCCAATGGAGCGGAAATATCTCAAGCAGCTTCTTGAAGAGACCAAAGGTAATGTGCGGGAAGCGGCAAGGCGTGCTGGGGTCAATCCGGTTACCTTTTATCGCCTGCTAAAAAAACGTCGGATTCGCGTTGAACGAGCGGTTACGGAGTAACCGGAAGCTCAGGCTCAAGAACAAGTAGATTGGAATGTACGAAGTCTATTCCGGTGCGATGGCATCTAACGCAAACCGGCACGCCTACACCTGAAGCCTCCGGGAAAGCGAAATCATCAGTAGACCGGACCTCAAACCAGAACCAACCGAGTCCTGTTCCCTCATCCTCCTCTACTTTCACAGACACAGACCAACCGAGAAGAATTCCGTCTCCATCGTGGAGTTCCTTTACGGCGGCTGCCCCCACAGGGTGGATGTCGCTTTTGCTACGTAGAGATTCTTCTAAAATTGGGTTGAAAAAAACCAAGCCAAATTCATGCCCAGAATTCTCAGGATTAAGCGGACCACTGATAGAAAAGTCTTCATAGGTTCGGGCGCTCAAGTACTCACGCAGCTCTTTTTCTGAAGCGGGCACTGGCTCAACCGTTGGCTCAATCGGCGGCGGAGGCTGCTTTGGGGGCGCTCCAGGCGCAGATCGCGTGTCTGTAGCTTCGGGCGCAGAGCCGCCCTGCCCATCGTCAGCAGTGTCAACGCACGCAATTGCGGGAATTAACCCAAGTAGTAAAACCAGCCTCACCTTGCCCCCTATTGAGACTCATCCAAAGCAGTGACGCCACTAGCACCTTCCAACAGCGTACACTTTCTGCATCCAGCGTTGCTTTTTATAAACACACAGTTCTGTGGTGCATCACTTCAACCGTCGTTACCCTATGAAATTACAACATGTTAACGCACCTCGTCAATTGGCCCGGCAGTTGCTCTGTCCGGGAGCAACTTTACCCCCGAAGGATGTAACCATGAAAAGTGTCGTTTTAGCTCTGTCTGTTTTTCTCCTCTTCCCCGCTGCCTCAAGGGCGAGCGAAGTGGAATTGTTCGAAGACTCTCAAGGTGAGTTTCGATTCAACATCGTCGCGAGTAACCACGAGGTTGTGCTGTCTTCAGAAGGTTATGACGCGAGAGTAGGCGCTGCCAGCGGAGTTCTAGCTGTACTCGAATACGGCTCTGATCTTAGCTCCTTCGCTATCCATCCTGCGCTTGGTGGCGGTTTCTATTTCAACCTGATGGCGAATAATGGCGAGGTAGTTGGAACGAGCGAAATCTACTCCACAAAAGGCAATGCCAAGGCCGGTGCCGGAGCGGTCCGTGATGCCGTTACGGAACTTCTCAGTCAAAACCAAAAGCCAGGTGCTGGTTTCAAGCGTTTCGTTGGCCAAGATGGTTTGTTTTACTTTCACCTAACCGCACAAAACGGGGAGATCATTCTCGCCTCGGAAGGCTACGAAACCGAAGGTGGTGCATTAAACGGAGTCTTCTCGGTCATTGAGAATGGTGAGTCATTATCAAACTTCGACATCTTCGAAGGAATCGATGGCCAATTCTATTTCAGTCTGTTCGCCGGAAACGGCAAAATCATCGGCGTGAGCGAAGGCTATGCAAAAGAGTCCACTGCTGAGACTACAGCCGAGCTCATTAGCACCATGATCAAAAATGGTCTTGGCGCCTTTTAATTTCCCAGAATAGCCCCCCCCCTTAAGGACCCGGTTGTGTATTCGCCGGGTCCTTTTTTTATTCCAACGGAACATCGAGGCGAGGATGAAAGTCTCTATAGCCCTCGCGTATGTCTTCGGCCCAGAGAATCCCAGCAGGACTTTCCCTCTCTGGAACCGCGAACCGAGCAAGAACCGCTTCAAATTCACCCACAGACAACTCACTGAGAAACGCACCGAAGACATAAGCGCGCGACTTCCCGGATAGTCGTGCAGAAGTTTGGGCTAGTTTTACGCGCCTAGAAACGAGTCTCCAGGCCTTCACAAACGAAGTGACCCTGCTCATTTCAGGTAAAACTTTTCTCCAGAAACCGGTTCGGCGTCCGAGCTCTATGCTCCTCTGAATCGTCCGGTCACTTTGAACTCTGAACGAACTGAGAATGTAGCCAAACCTTCGACCCGCGATCTTCTCGCCATGCAAAGCCGGTGAAAAGAAGTCTGCCAATACCGGAGCGCCCATTTCTTGATAGAGCCGTATTGAGTCCAAGCCCATCTCGAGCGGCCGCGGCTTCCCGACCAAGTACATAGCATGAAGGAGTCCCTCAGGCAGTCTAGCTTGCGACGCTCCTGTCTCTTGATGCACCTTAAGACGGCCACGTTGCAGGTCTTTCATTCCTGTCTTCGAGGGGTCGAGCACGTGCTCATTTTCTACTGTACGTTTTTTTTCGATACGCCTAACAACGTGAGACAGTTTTGCTCCTGGCCTTACCTCAAGCTTCACCTTGGCGAAGGTGATCCATTGGTGAGGCTTGTCGAAAAGAGTCGGGTTCTCATACACCGACAGATCAAGCTGCGTGTTTGCAAACTCGGCATTTTTTAGGTCTACCTGGACGTGACGAACTCCCTCTAAGTACGGCGCCTTCTCCCTCACGTCTATTGGTTTCAAACCGGGAAACGAATTCCTGACGCTTCGAATTGCATCTTCAACGGAAATCCCGACCAGACGAATATCAATGTCGTGGGTAGCGCCTGCGTAAACGAAGCTTCCAGTAAATTGAATTCTCGCATCCTTCGCATAGCTATGAACTCGAGAGACCACACCGTCCAACAAACGAATCAGATGTCTTCGCTTTCCAGAACTCATCCCTGGCGCTGCCGCCGATCGCGTTCTCACTTTTGACCGAAGCTTCTGTACAAGCCCATCTCGGCGGGGTTGCTTCAGCTTGCTCTTCGTGGCCGCATCCCTCACTTTGGCAACCGTGGGCTTTTGCTTGCCTCGTCGTTTCCCTGCTTCAGCAGGTGGAAACGCTAGGTTGGCGCCCATAAATAGAGCCAAACCTAGGAAGCACACCAACTGGCTATTTCGCCCCCAATACACAGCACTTTAAGGATATGGCCTAGTTAGGTGTCACGCTGTCCCCAAAGCCTCTCTACCCCCAACCGTTTTAGCCTCATATTTATAGACTCTTAGATAGCCATGCCCCTTGGTTCTGTCATGGACTAACAGGGATTTGTGCACCGCCTCACAATTCTCCGTGTTAGTGCCTTTTGAGTGCCCCAGAAAGACGCAATCCAAGCCTACCTAGCAAAGTTTGGATGCGAAGAATTTGTCTTAGCGGAAACGCTTAAAGAGGGTTTGTGGGAAGCCGTAGTGGTCCTGCCGGCCTATGACGAGACCGCGGAAAACATCATTGACGTGTTCAAAGAGCTTTGCGAATTGCCTGTTCTTTGCATCCTGGTTCTAAACGCTCCAAAGAAGGCAGCCCCACTCAACGACAGCCCCGAACAAGTCCTCCATCACTTAAAGGCGACCGCTCTCGACGCTCCCTTCCCTGTTTGGCACGCGAAAGCCGCCAATGTTGATTTTCTGATCGTGGACCGGTTTTCCCAGGGAAGGGAAATACCTCTCAAAAACGGAGTCGGCCTTGCACGCAAAATTGGTGGAGACATTGCGGCTCATGCGATCTCCCTTGGCCTCGTTAGAACACCTTGGATCTTTTCGACTGACGCTGACGCGACACTCCCAAGTAATTACCTTGAGGCAACCGAGATTCAGGAAGCCGACAATTCAGCTGTCTATTTCCCATTTATCCACCGCGGCAAAACCGGCGGAGAACCTAGCCAGCCTCTGGCGTTATACGAGCTCTCGCTTCGTTACTACACCGCTTCACTGGCTACTAATATTAAAAGAACCGCACACGACACGATTGGCAGTGCTCTTGCTGTAAGAGCTACGGCTTACGCCGAAGTGCGTGGTTTTCCACCCCGCTCGGGTGGTGAAGACTTTTACTTAATTGCAAAAGCAGCCAAAGTCGGATGTGTGGCCCTTGCCAAAACAAAACCTGTATTGGTCACAGAAAGAGAGTCGGACCGAGTTCCCTTTGGGACCTCAACCGGCACGCGTAAGATTTCCCAGCAGCTTGAAGCTCGAGAAAGAGTTCTTTTTTATGATCCCAGAGTGTTTTCCTGCCTCGGAGCATTAGAAAAGGCTGTCGCAAGTTTCTTCTCTAACCGATCCATCGACGATTTTAATCGAGTCTTAGCTAGCAACCCTTTGTCACAAGCGATTTACGCGGTGATCGAATCAACGGGGTTACAGCACCGACTTATTCTTGCCGATAGCCAGACCAAGGCCCTGCCCGATCTACGAAAGCGTGTATTTGATTGGTTCGATCACTTCCGGGTCCTCAAGATGGTCCATTTTCTTCGTGATGAATACTTCTGCAACATCGACTGGACAGAAGCACTAGCAAAGTCTGAGTTCGTACGGGATAGGATGTCTCAAGAACAAGAGGCTCTGTTTGCGCTGCGACAGTGGCAGTATCCGCACCTAGATGCAGAGCTTCTTCACTAAACCAGCTTTCAGAAAAAACGCTTTTTCTTGCGATTTTTTCGCCTTTTTACCTTAGCTAGTTTCTTCTGCCGTTTTTTAGAACGGCATTTGCCAGGGCGTTTTTTCCCCGTACAGGCCGACAAATATCCGTCGGGGACGAGACCACTTGCAAAAATTTTCTTCGCAATTTCCTTGCCGACGTATCGAAAATGCCACGGCTCAAAAGCGTATCCCGTAGCTCTTTCTCGATTTTTGGGATAGGACAGAACAAACCCATACCTCCAAGAGTTCTTGGCAAGCCAACGCCCATCGCGGCGCTTAGCTAGTTTCCCTGTCAACTCCCAGTTCAGCCTTGGAGAGCTAATATCCACCGTAGTTCCAAGTTGATGTTGACTGTGTCCTGGTTTGGCGGAATAGCGTGCAGCGTGCTTTCTTCCATAGCGACGGATTTTCGACTCATACGTAATACACTGAGTGCGAAAACTCCTGTAGGCAGAGCGAACTCCTAGCCGAAATCCTCGTCGTCTTGCTGCTTTCAACATTTTCTTGAGTGGGCGAAGAGCTTTTCTTCGAATTTGCCCTTCGCGTTCCGGCATCATGTATCGGCGTGGAATAGCTACGAGATCGCTTGGCTCCCAGTCGCTCGCAAGTCTATGCCTCCGCCGTTTGTTTACGACGACCAGTAAATTACCGCCGAGTTTCTTTCCTCCTGAAACGGTTCCGCAAATTTCACGGGGCCTTGGCGCTCTTTCTTGGCTTGCGCCCACGCTTGCCGGTGTAATGCCCGCAGCAACGAGCCAGAAGAACAATGCCCTGCCCGTGTATTTAATTGCTCTCGCCATTCCCAAATCCGAGGCCTCAAGTTATGAAAAAAAAAGCCTAACCCTTTGAAAATGCAAACAATGAGCCAGTCCTAGAGCCCTGAAAACACGAGCGCGAGGGGTCCTAAGCCACCGAAAATCGGTAACATGACTTCCCACGCGTCGCCCAAGGCCCCCAACCACGGTTTACCGCACCCACCGGTTCAATGAAACGTTTTGTAGCCTTCAAGGTAGAGCTCCACTAGCGCCGGCGCATCAAGACGGTTAATCGGTGTTTCTTTCCACTCAATGTCTTTGGGAAAAACAAAGAGAGACGACAGGAGTTCGTCCGTGAGGTAGCGCGTACCCTTGGGGAGAGAAATTTCCTCTACGCCAAACTCTTTCTTACTTGCAACGATGAACCCCCAGTCACCGAACGAGGGTACGGATGCCCAATATCCCCGTGCTGACAGTCCATTCTGGCCTGTTAATTCCGTTTTAGAAACCGTGTTGAAGATGCACCAAAACGCTAAATTTGAATAGAAGGGGCTTGTCGCCTGCGTCGCGAATGAACCATTCGCGGATAGGTGCTTTGAAAGCAGTCGATAGAAACTCCGGGAATAGAGTTTTGCTAAAGTCTCATTGTTCGGGTCTGGCAAGTCCACAATGATGGTGTCCCAAACCGCATCCGAGCCCTCAAGAAACTCTAGAGCATCCTTATTCCAAACTGTCACTCTTTCGTCATTCAATGAATTCTCATTGAGAGAAATCAACATTTCGCTTTCTCGAAAGATTTTAGTTATCGCAGGATCTAGATCAACAAGATCGACCTTTTCTACACTTGGATGTTTAAAAATTTCGCGTATGGCCAAACCGTCGCCACCTCCGAGCACCAAGACTCGCTTGGGCCGTTTCGCCAATGACATGGCTGGATGCACCAGCGCTTCGTGGTATCGAAACTCATCGATGGACGAGAATTGAATATTCCCATCCAGGTAGAGGCGAATATCATTATGCCACCGAGTGACAACAATTCTTTGGTACGGGGTCGACTTCGCAAATACGACGTCATCGTCATAAATGGCGTCTTCAAGTATCGACGTTGTTTGCCCTGCGGTGACAAAAACAACCAGTAAACCAACCAAAGCCGCCCCCGACGCAATCTGCAACCCGCGCCCACGCCCAAGCTCTCTCCGAAAAACGTAGAGTCCTAGCATTGCAACAAGAATATTAAGAGCGCCGAATAGCGCCCCGGTCCTAACAAGGCCTAAGTTCGGCACCAGCACGAGTGGGAAGATGAGCGATACAAAAAGCGCGCCCAAGTAATCAACAGACAGCACGTTCCCAAGCGCAGTTTTTAAATCCGTATGTTCGCGAACGATTCGAACAACTAGAGGGATTTCCAGCCCCACCAACGCTCCAATAACTAGGCAAACGCCAACCAAAATAGGCGTGTAGCTACCAACCATCGCGAATGCAAAAAACAATACGAGCGCTGCAAGCCCGCCGACGACGCCAATCAGAATCTCTAACCCAACAAATGTTCGGAGCAGATTCTTTTCCATAAAGCGGGAGGTAAAACTCCCTACCCCCATCGTGGTTAGAAAAAGTCCGATGACTAGCGAGAAATGAAAGACTGAGTTACCGAGAAGGTAGGAAGACAAAGTCCCTGCCAAGAGTTCGTACCCAAGACCTGCCGCAGCAACCACAAAAACAGATGCCAAAAGAAAGCAGCCATGCTGCCTCTCGATTTTTCTACCCTGGGTCAATGAATAGCCGAAGCAATAATGATAGCGAGCCCGATGAGGAACGAGCCAATGATAACTCCGAGCGCAGTATTCTGATCCTTTTCGATCTCGTGCCGCACCGAAAATGGCATCAACTTGCTAAAGATGATGAACATGATCCCAAAAACTAAAGCCCCGACGAGCGAATACACTGCCGTCGCAACCAACTGATCAACTCTAATTGAATCAAACACTCTCTAACCTTCCTTTATTTTCCAAAACCATGACTGCCACCGATGTGGCGACGTGTTCGACCAAAATATAAGAACATCGCGCCCCCAGAACGCCGGCTTCTCCAATCTGAGCTCTCCTGTCGGATGTTGACCGGCTCTTCCAACATTCCAGGAAGGGCAGTCCCAGAAGAAGAAAGCTTAAACGCGTAACCAGTGCTACTTAACATTGCCAGCGCAGCGATAATCCCAATAAGACTCTTCCAAATCGACGTTGGCCTAGATGGCGCTTTTTTAGTCCTCATCATCATCTCCCATTACGCTCCCCCAACGTCGACCTTCAAACGATGCTCGGTGCAACCAACCAAAGAGGGGAAATAAAAAACAAAACAGTGCCACACCTAGAAAATATCGGCTTAACATCGGCGTGGTTGCCATCCGAAGATTTATCATTTCGTTTCGCGGAGGCCCTGAAGAATTACCACTACCACCAGCTCCTTTAGCAATGAAGCGGTAGTTACCTGGCGGGGGAGCGCGGAAGTACCAATTATCCGAACGGCTGCCCTCCGACCACCGGTCTTCACCAATGCCACCTGAATAATATGAAACTTCACCGCCAACCTCAGCAACCACCGTATCAGTTTCATCGTTTACCAGGGCTAAATCTAGAGCGACCCAGGAATCCTGAACATCTGCAAACATAGACAGGTTTACTATTTTGGTTTCTGGGACTGCAAACGTGTCCGAGACGATTTCTCCCCCTAGATATTCGGCACCTGAGAGGAATTGAGAAAATACTTCGACACCTTTTCTCTGATAAGCGATTAAAGCCATCGCCAAGTTTCCGATGGTCAAGATTCCGCCCAAAAAAATCAGTCCTCTCATAATCCAGGAACGGTTATAGGGCTGGGCAGCATGGACGCTTTTTGCGCTCGGCAAGGAATCAACTTGAAACGCATCTTTGATTTCGTGATGCGACGCGTACTCTCCCAAGAACGTGTCGAGTTCCTGCCCCTCCCTGTCAATTCCGACAATAAAAGGTGGGCGTACAAGCTCAGTATATTCGAAGACATCGCCGACGCGCGCTTTCCATGGCATTGAGCCGTCCACATATCGGAGCGCGACCGTTCCGCTTTCGTACTTGCGATAAAGCTCTCCATCGAAATCAATACCTGTCTTCGGACTCGCATGCCATGACAGTTGCAGATCATCCGGTGCCTTATCGGTCTGCTGGTTTATGACAAAATGGTTATTGTATTGCGACAACCAGAGGTAACCCGCATCCGGGTTGTATAACAGATACTCAAGGGTGACATACTCCGCAGCGCCGGAGAACGCGCCACCATACTCGCTCTCTACGTATTCCATGCGGCCACAAACTTCATAGGCAACTCCACGAATATTTCCCTGTTGGCCTATCTCAAAAAGAAACCCTGGAGTATGGCCTTGAGGGTTCCTGCCTAGCAGACGTAATTGGCCATCCGTCAAATCAAGAGCTGAACCGCAATATTCACAGACGATCGTCTCTACATTTCGAGCAGGCAACTCGAGCGCGCCGGCACACTGGGAACATTTTACATTTTGCCCCTTATCCGCGCGCTTCGTACTTGGTGGTTCTTCACCATGAATTACCAACGCGGTATGTTCTATAGACTGTCCCCAGTAAGCGTGAACCTTGGCGTCATCATCAAATTCCAAGGTAACGAATGCACTACCGTCGGCAGTCGCAAGCTCAGCGAAAGGGTAGCTTTCTCCGGGAACCACTCGATATGGAAGTTGTCCTCCTCCACCCAAGCAGCTTGCGGTTCCCCGCTCGCGCACGGAGAACGAACGGTCGCCAATAGAAACCTGTGCTCCTAGATGCAGATTTTCAAACCCAAGTCCCGGGGGCGTATCAAAAGGCTGTTGAACCCGCAGCTGCCTTTCGTCTTCGCTAACCCAAATCTCGGTACGATCATCAAGTTCGAGATACCATTCGTCCCAGCTCCCACCGCCGTGGCCATATCGCAGGTGACCCACAACCCTAAACCCACGACCGGAAATAGTCCCTGTGGCGCCATTGAAGAAACGAGAGTCCGACTCTGGCAACAAAGACTCACGCCCCGCAGACAGTGCGCCATCTGCTGTTCGGTAAACAACAGAACTGCAGTGCTCGCAGACCATCATGGCGATGCCTGGGTTCGCTATCAGGATGTGTGCGCCGCACTTCGGGCATGCAATTTGCGAAGACACCGGGGAGAATTGTACTCCTCAGCCGTTGAGACACCAGGTCATGGCCTGCCTATTCGACGACGAACGGTACTCGACGAAAAACAACATTCCTGCTACTACTTTCTCGCCCATGGACGCCTTCGAAGGACCAGAAAAGAAGGTCGAGCTGGTTGTGTCCGGCCCCGATCTACCCCTACGAGAACAGCCCCGTCCATTCTGGGAGCACGTCGTAACCCAAGCCAAAGCGGCGATCCTATCTGAAATACGTGGTGAAAAACTTGACGCCTATCTCTTATCAGAGTCGAGCCTTTTTGTCGCAGACGACAGAGTCACCCTTCTAACCTGTGGACGCACTCGCCTCGTTGATGCAACTAGGGCGATAATCCAGGAACTCGGTGCGGGCAACGTTTCGTTGTTGATCTACGAACGAAAAAATGAACATCTCCCCCACCGTCAGGAGACTTCGTTTTTCGACGACGCAAAGGAACTCCATTCTCTTATTCCAGGGCGCGCCGTCCAATTTGGCGCAGAGCATAGCCACTGCATTCGCCTTTTTCACTCGAGCAAGACGTATAAGCCTCTTTCCGACGACTCAACCCTGGAAGTTCTTATGCATGGAATCGACAGAAACGTTGCCGATCAATTCACCGGTGGAAACGACCCTACCCAAGACCTCGAACTAGACAAGCTGGGAGAAGGTTTCGAAATAGACTCTCACGCATTTTCACCAAGCGGCTACTCAATGAATGCAGTAAAGGACGACCTCTACTACACATTCCATGTCACGCCCCAACCATTTGGGAGTTATGTGAGTTTGGAGACTAATTTGACCAAGACGACGAAAACCGAAGATTTGATACATCGCGCCATTGGTGTTTTTGCCCCCCAATCCTTTGATGTTTTGTCGTTTCGCCCCGGCTCTTCATGTCCGGCCTTGGATGTACCCAACTACCGAAATGTTCAACGAACATCTGAAACCATTCTCGGGTTTGCGGTCGACTTCTTCCACTATTGGAAAAACGACGTGCCCTTGCAAAGACCTGTTGTAATCGATTTGGGAGGAAGTAAGTGAATCGACCCGTTTGTATCGTAACCGGAGCCAATACTGGAATAGGAGAGGTAACCGCAAAAGAATTGGCGAATAGGGGCTACTCCGTAATCTTGGCTTGCAGAAACGAAGAAAAAACCGAACCGGTTCGGAAAGCCATAGTCTCCGCCCATGGAGAAAACACCGCGCGGTTCGTCCACCTTGATCTTGGCGACCTGTCCTCTATTCGCAAAGCCGCCAAACACATTTTGGCTTTAGGACTACCTATCCCGCTTCTGGTCAATAACGCCGGCCTAGTGAAACGAGGCCAGACGAAAGAAAATTTTGAGATTTGCTTTGGCGTAAATCACCTTGGCCCCTATTTACTCACCCGGCTACTTCTTCCGAATCTACTTGCACAAGAGAAAAGCCGAGTTGTCTGTGTGGCTAGTAGGGCGCACTACCGGGCAAAACGAATCGATTTTGCCGACGCAAAGAAACCAACGAAAACCATCATTGGAATGCGCGAGTACTCCGTCTCCAAACTCGCCAACGTTTTATTTGCAAGCGAACTTGCCAGGAGATACGGTGGACAAGGCCTTACGGCATGCTCTCTTCACCCTGGAGTAATTGCCAGTGAGATTTGGCGTCGCGTTCCAAATCCGTTTCGCTATCTGATGACACGCACTATGATTTCCGTTGAAGAAGGAGCGCAAACAAGCCTCCATTGCGCAACCGCAGAACTCGGCGAAAACGGCCTTTACTATGACAAGTGTAAACCGGTTAAACCGAGCAAATTGGCCCGTGACCCAGAACTAGCAAAACTTCTCTGGGACAAAAGCGCTGAATTCGTCGGACTCTAACCCCTGCGCCCCTCTCTATTCGCTTTTCTCAGCCGTCAAAACCACCCTCAAGGTCGTCAATTTGAAGAGTCAAAAATAAGGGAACTGACGAACTGCGTTTAGTTGGATATGCTGCGACACCATGGTCGACATGAAGGCGCAGGTAGTAGCGATGCTAAGCGAGCTTACCGATTTAACCGTACTCGACGAAGGCAGTGCTCAGTCTTTCCGTGCACGTGCCTACGAAAACGCTATGCACGAAATACAAGGACTGTCTGGCGACATAACGACAATGACGAAAAAAGACCTGATGGCACTGCCAGGCATTGGGAAAAGCACGGCGGACAAGATCCTGTCTTTTATCAAAACGGGTGAGGTTGAAAAATTAGAGAAACTAAGAAAGAAATACCCAGCCGAGTTTTTGGAGCTCTCGCATATTCCAGGGCTCGGGCCAAAAACTCTTATTCGCTTGCGCGATGAACTGTCCATCCACAACGTAAGCGATCTCAGGTCCGCTCTGAAGGCTAAAAAAATACGAACGCTCAAGGGTTTGGGAGCCAAGGTAGAGGAGAACTTGATTAAGTCAGTCGAACGACTTGGCCATCATGGAAAAGACAAGCGAACGCCAATAGCTGATGCCCTTCCCATCGCAAATCACATGGTGTCCCAAGTCTTGGCCATAAAGGGCGTCGAAAAGGCTCAATACTGCGGAAGTCTGCGTCGGTTTCGGGACACAATCGCCGATATTGATATCGTTGTAGCGGCGAGCAAACGAGACGGAATTATGAATTCCTTCACGGAACTCCCTGACGTTGCCGAAGTCATTGGTACCGGCGAAACCAAGACATCAATTCTCACCAAAGGTAATTTACAAGTAGATTTGCGAATCGTTTCACCCAATGAATTTGGTGCTGCCATTCTATATTTCACAGGTTCCAAGGCGCACAATATAAAGATCCGCCAACTCGCGATTCAAAAAGGTTGGACCTTGAACGAGTACGGACTTACCGATGTCGAAACCGGTAAAATCGTCGCACAGAAAACCGAGAAGGAAATTTACGCCGCGCTTGATCTACCTTGGATTGCTCCGCCCCTTCGTGAAGATCAAGGAGAAGTAGAAGCTGACAAAAAGTCTCTTCCTAAACTGCAGGTAACCGATATTCGTGGCGACCTTCACATGCACTCGGACATCTCGGGCGATTCCTCCAATAAAATAAAAGACATCGTTAGCGCAGCTGAAAAACGTGGATACGAATATATTGCTATTACCGATCACGGTCCTAACCTGGACACGTCTGGTGCAACCAAGAGCGCCTTTTCATCCACACAGAAGAAAATCAAGGCTCTCACCCCCAAATCGCTCAAAGTCCTTACGGGCTGCGAGCTCAACATAGGTCCTGAGGGCGAGCTCGACTTTGATAAAAACTATCGAGGCAGTTTTGACTGGTGTCTTGCATCGATTCACGACCATTTCGATTTGCCGGCGGAAAAGCAAACCAAGCGCATCATCAAAGCAATGCAGGATCCTTCGGTCCGCGCCATCGGACACCTGACCGCCCGCCGACTTGGCAAACGCGAACCGCTTACAATAGACGTGGACGCTGTTTTCTCTGAAGCCGAACGGACCAACACGGCCATTGAGATCAACCTGGTGTTGTCTCGCTTAGATCCACCCAGCGACATGCTCCGCATGGCGCGAAACCGAGACGTCCTGTTCGTATTAAATAGTGATGCTCACACCATAGAGGACCTAAACCGACCCGAGATTGGAATTAATCACGCCCTACGGGGTTGGGTGGACAAGGCGCGAGTCATAAATACGTGGCCCTGGAAAAAGTTTGAAGAGTGGCTCAAGGCCTAGCGGCCAAAGTACTTTTTTAACCGTTTTATAGCGGCAAGCAATGTGCGTTCCTCTTTGCAGAGCGCAAATCGAAGCCAAGTCTGCGGCGCTTCTCCTGGATAGAAAACGCTACATGGAATCGTCGCTACCTTCGCTTCTTTGGTGAGCTTTTTGCAAAACTCGATGTCAATTTCGTCAACGCCCAAGGGGGCGTAGTTTGCACAAAGAAAGTAAGTCCCCTCACAAACAGCAACTTCCATCCCGAGAGAAACTAAGGCGTCTCGCAGTAGGTCTCGACGTTTTTGTAGGTCACCCGCAAGGCTCGAGAAGTACTCGTCGGGTTTCGAAAGCCCAAAAGCGACGGCCTCCTGAAGGTTGGGCGGGGTTGTGAAGGTGACAAACTGATGCGCACGCGACGCGGCATCAATCAGACTAGCGTTTCCGGTAATGTAACCAACCTTCCAACCAGTAAGGGAAAAGGTCTTACCTGCGGAACCGATTCGAAGCGTTCTCTCTTTCATTCCAGGCAGGGACATCAGAGGTGTATGAGTTTTTCCATCAAAAACTAGGTGTTCATAGACCTCATCGCAAATGGCGTACATGTTCGCCTCAATGAGCACTTCTGCCAGCATCGATAACTCATCGGCGGAAAAGACGCGCCCCGTCGGATTCATTGGAGAGTTGAAAACGATGAGTTTTGTCTTTGCGGTTATGGCAGACTGCAACGTACTCTTGTCCAAGCGCCAGTTGGGAGGCAAAAGAGGAATTCCAACAGGCACCGCGCCCGCGAGCTCAATAATCGGGCGATAAGAATCGTATGCGGGATCAAGCACCAATACTTCATCGCCAGGGTTGAGGAGACCCAAGAGGGAGACGGCTAAAGCCTCAGTCGCTCCAGAGGTAACTAGAACTTCTTTAGCCGGATCGATCTCGAGTCCGTAAAACCGTTTACCGTGTTCGGCAACCGCAGTCCGAAGGGAAACCAGACCACGCATAGGTGGATATTGGTTTGAGATTGACGAAATTGCGCTCTTTGCACGCTCTCGGACATCATCCGGCCCCTGCCCGTCCGGGAAGCCCTGACCTAGGTTGACGGCCCCCTCTTCAACCGCTAGCCGCGACATAACCTCAAAAATCGTTGTTCCGTAGCCAGATAGGACCTGATTGGTATCCCGCATCGGCGGCGACGCTACCACTTACGGCAAAATCGTGCTGCCAGTCACATCCAATGGAGCCAACGTTCAGTTACAATCAGGCGCATATGACTCGCGCATTCAGCTCGATTTTATGTCCCACTTTGGCGGCACTTCTCTTTGCAACCGGTTGTTTGAGCACAGGGCATCGAATTCCGAAGCAGGAACTCATACGGCTCTCGCAGACGCCGCCGGCACAGCGCGGTGAGCAAGTCCGAGTCATTCAAAGTTTCGCGGGCGACGACGGCCCACCCGAGCAACAACGAATTGGAGCATCGACTCTACTAGTTGTAACCCCTGGACCAAGATTTCGAGGCCCTACCGGCGCCTTCAGACCCAACCTAAGCAAACTTGCGAAAGCCAAAAAGCAAAGTGCGAAAGCTTGGTTGATTATTGCTGCTTTCGCCGCACTTGGACTCGCGGTTACCGAAGGAGCTCGCTATGACGGTTGGGTCCAACTCAATCCAATGCACCCAGTCCATCTTTTCGGCCCCTACGGTGAATACACATGGATGCCTCTAGCACAGCTCCAGCCTGACGCGGCTGCCTGGGCGAGTAGAGCGATGGTCCGGCCGAGCGAGGGGCCTTGGAATAAACTCGGCCGAGCTCCTCTAAATCGAAGAGGGTTTAACTTTTCTCTTTTACTCGGCAGTGCAGAACTTCCATCCCACGCTGAAGAGGTCTCCGGTACTATTAGTGACACTGACACCGCCGGCTTCCAGGGGCATATTCAGTTCGGTTATTTTCCCAGTCAAGTTGTCGGCCTCGCCTTTGATATAGCCATGGGTTATCGCGACAATGCATTCGGCGACGTCGTCTACGAAAACCGAAATGCCCTCGAACTCCAAGCATTTCCTCTTTTTGTCGGCCGGTTCCATGCAGGTGCATATGCAGATATCGGATGGGCCGTGCGTTTGGAAGACGGAGCCAATGGGCGAGATAAGCGCAGTTTTTACGGTGGCGCAGGCGTTTTGGCCCAGTTGGAGATCACCACGCGACTTGCCCTCACAGGGCGATTGGGCCTCTCAAGAGTTTTTGGCCAGACTACAAATGAAGCGAGCCTTGGTGTTTCGATATACTAGTTGCCCATGTCGGCGTTCGCGAAATTCCTTCGGTGGATTCTCCGCCTAGCCCTGTTCGCCTTTTTTCGCCGTAAAAAAGTCGTTGGTCACCCCCCCGAAGGTGGGGTCATTTATATATTAAATCACCCAAACGGACTGATTGATCCACTTTTCATCCTCACGTCTGCGCCCCCCGGCGTCACCTTCATGGCTAAAGAGCCGCTCTTTAGAATGCCAATCGTGGGCCGAATGGTGAAAGCTTTTGGTTGCCTCCCGATCTACCGCGCGGTTGACGGGGCCGACACAAAAGACAACAAGAAAACATTGGACGCCGCGGACGCCCACCTCAAAGCCGGGGGTTCCATAGCTATTTTCCCAGAAGGTACGTCTCACAGTGACACTGAACTAAAACCCATGCGAACGGGTGCAGCAAGAATAGCTCTATCAGCCAACACCGGAAGCGCTAATGTTCCGATAGTTCCCGTCGGGCTTCACTATACAGAAAAGAACACATTTCGAAGTGACGTCGTCATTCGCTTTGGCGCGCCAATGGAAATAGAAAAGCTAACATTGAAACCGGAGGAGCCAATTCCAAGACCTGAAGTCCGTGCGCTCACCGAGCGAATTGATGCTGCTCTTCGCGATGTCACCGTTAATGGCAAGACGGAAGAAGAAATTTTATTCGCCAAAAATGCGAGTACTGTTTTCGAACAATCGCGCGCCCTCGACGCCATCATCGATAAACAGCAAGCGTTCATCAAAGCGCGCCAGCAACTACCACCTGCCGATAAGCAGAAACTCACTCAAGATGTCGGCCGACTTGCCGACGTGATGAACAGAATCGGTATGGACGGCAGCAGCTCGCAGAAGTCGCCGGTACCACTAATTGGTTTGGCACCGATATTCGCTGTGCTACTGGGCCCGATTGGCCTGCTCGCAATGGCTATACATGCCCCCGCGTACCAACTCATACGTCTCATCTCACAAAACAAAAGAAGCCCTTTTCGAGAAGCCGACCAACTGGCGTCAATGAAACTGTTCTGTGGACTGTTCCTCTTTCCAATTACTTGGACTCTTCTCGGTTTGTTTGTTGCCCGCTTTACGACGCCCTGGATAGGGCTCGTCGTAGGGCTTCTGGGCCCTTTATGGGGGTACCTGGCAATGCGCTATCACGAAATCATCGAGGGTTTGTCGGCGGACGCAACGCTGACTTACGTCATTCTCTCGAAACCGAGACGTCTTGCACGTATTCAAGCGGCTAGGGCTCGACTATCCGGTGTTCTTGAACCTCTGCTTTTACAGGAATCTTCGACATCGCCCGTTCTGCCAACGCAGTAATGGTTAACGAGGGATTCACACCGGGATTCGCAGAGACTGCGGACCCATCTATTACATAGAGATTTTTATAGCCGAATAGTTCGTGGTTGGAATTAATTGCGCCCGTTTCTTTTGAACCCCCCATAGCACAACCACCCAAGATGTGAGCGGTTGTTGGAATCCCCAGCGCAGTTTCTGTCACGAGGCTTACCGGAACGCCGTCCATCTTGCCCGCGACCCTACGCGCAATATCTGTTGCTTCGGGAATCGAGGCGGTGGGTGCCGGCCCGTCGGAAAGCTGAGTGCTAACAACCTTCTTGAATGGCCACCAAATTTTTCGCGACAAACGCAAACGCAAATGCCCATCCATCGCCCGCATGTAGAGGAGAATGACGGAGAACCGCGCTAAATCAGGCACAAAATACGTTCGAATGGTTTGAATCGGGTGGCGTAGGACATAAAGCATAGTGCCAAGGACTCTTGTAACTCCGTTCCGTCCAGGAACGTGGGGTGCAATGAGTAAGCGAAAAGCTCCAGACCCTTTTGGGTAACGAACCGGCTCTACATGGGAGTTTTCGTCGGTATGAACAATGGATGTAATGGCAACGCCCTTAGAATAATCTACGTCTCGCTTTTTGGTCACAACCCCCATCAACACCTCGGAATTTGTTCGGACAAAATCACCGATTCGTTTGCTCAAGTTTGGCAGGGTGGTTTCCCGAAGACGCAAAAGCAGTCCGACGGTCCCCAACACGCCGCCCGAGAAGATGACTGACTTTCCTCGAACACTGTGCTGCTTTCTTGAAAAACGCGAAAGTCCCTCTTTATAGGTAACTTCATAGACCCCTGACTCCAGGGGATAAACACGAATGACCTCGCTTTCGGCCTTGACCTCTACTCCAAGCCCTTCCGCTAGGTAGAGATAGTTCTTATCGAGGGTATTCTTTGCATTGAACCGACAACCGAGCATGCAACCCCCGCAATGAGTACAGCCGGATCTAGGAGGCCCCTTGCCATCAAAGTAGGGATCAGGAACTTCGACACCGGGTTTACCGAAGAACACCGCGACATCTGTGCGTTGGTACTTGTCTCCTTTACCCATGTCTTCGGCAACGCTCTTGAGCAGCCGATCCGATTCAGTTTCCATTGGGTTACGCGCTGCCCCGAGCATCTTTTGCGCGGTTTGGTAATGGGGCTCCAGTTCGGACTGCCAATCGGCTAATTCACTCCACTCCCCTTTTTCGAAAAAGCCTTTTTTGGGTCTGGGTAAAGTATTGGCGTATACGAGAGAACCACCACCAACACCGACACCACTCAAAATGGTCACGTGGCGAAAAAAAGTCATCCGGAACAGGCCGCGAAAACCAAGCAATGGCGCCCACATCCATTTTTTGAAAGACCAGTTGGTTTTAGGAAAGTCCTTCGCCTCAAGACGCCGACCTTTTTCTAACACTAGAACTCGGTAGCCTTTTTCGGCAAGTCGGAGTGCACTCACGCTCCCTCCAAACCCAGAACCGATAATGATGTAGTCCCAAACCACGTGTTTCTAATGGTAGCTGGTGGTGTGTTTTCTTGCTACTTCAACCGACGTTTCAGGCCAGGTTGGGAAAATAACTACCGTTGACGGTTAACGGTGTACGCGAGAGCCTTAAGATATGGGGGGAACGCTGGCTCAAAAAGCGGCTTGTCGAGCGCGAATTTTTGTAGCGCTTGCAGGGGCTGCAATGTTGTCTCATGGTTGTTTGGTTGACAACTCTGATCTAGATCCAGCATTTGCCAACGACAGTGCAGAGCCCGCACCAGCTCCTACGGGACCTCTCCCAAAAGGAGGGGCAAAGCTAGAAAGCCGCGGCTTCTTTGCGACGGCAATGGTCCCTTTACTTACCCGAGACAGACCTCTCGGAGCCTGTGCATCTTGTCACCAGGGGGGGGGACAAGGTCTGCCCTTCCTGGGACCGGAGGACCTGAATATGTACAACAGCGTAACTGCTTCTGCTGTTGTCGCCGAATCAGCCGCCGCAAGCAGCTTGGCGAATATCGGACCACACACTGGCGATGGGCTCTGTATTGGAAACTCTAACCCCAGCGACGACTGTGAAGAGGACGAAAGAATCGTCGTTACCCGCTGGCTTACACTCGAGCTCGGCCAGTAATCACTTTTGGTATTTGGTTTTCCACGCCGCGTAGGGCATCCCGTAAACGGTTTCACGAGCTTCTGGATCGGATAGTTCAACACCACGCTCTTCCGCAGCTTGCCGGTACCACTTCGAAAGACAATTCCGACAGAACCCAGCCGTGTTCATAACGTCGATATTCTGAACCTCTGTATTCTCTCGAAAGTGCGTTACGAGACGTCGGAAAACGGCAGCTTCAATCTCTGTTCGAGTACTTTCTTCCATCACGTGAGACTAACTATGCGAACTCTCTCACGCAAGCAGAGGAAGTAATGCCCCCACCGCTTGAGACTATTGAAAACCACGTGCGACTATTCGGCATGCCGCAGATTCGACATTTACAACTGGCCTCCATCGTGAGCGTCGTTGGTTTTTTCGTTGGTCCTGCCGATGCTCATTTAAGACTCACCTCTCACGAGGCCCGATATGGCGACACGCAAAAAAGCTGTCCGTGCGGTGTAGGCGGGGGCGAGCGTTCAACCGACAAAGTTTATTGGGCAAAACCGGGCTCCGAAGTCCTTTTGGTTTGGGATGAATTTGTAGAACATCCTAGTCACTTTCGCATCGCGTTCGACTCTGATGGTGTCGACGACCTATTGGAACCTCATTTGAACAACCCTGTTTGCGCGGACACGGTAATGGCGACCCCTGAGGCTTGCTTTGAAATGGACAATCAAACAGAGGGCTGGGTTGACGGAATTCCCGACAATCAAGTTGGTGGCATTCACAATTACCTGTACACGTTGCCTAACGTCACCTGCGACAACTGCACACTCCAAGTCGTTCAGGTAATGTATGACAAACCACCCTTCCTGAACGCATTGACGGATCCGGCGGGCCAGCGTGGGAACGACCTTTATTACCAGTGTCTTGATATAATTCTTGACCCAGCCGGGCCAGACACCCTTGAGCTTCACCCAGCTCCGCCTGCACCAGTTAACCCAGGTGGGGGTACCGATAGCTGCCTCATGCTGACCAACGGTGATGGGAATTTTCCGCCCAACCCACTACCACCCACTCCAACCGTTGGAACCCAAAGCGGTTGCAGCACCGGAGGTGACGTCGGGCTGTCGTTAGTCCTATTGCTAGGCTTCGTTACTTTTCGCAGCCGTTACTGGACGAGAAATTCGACTTCGCAAACTTCGCCGCTAAGCCGCTGAATTCGAGCGCGGTACCGGACCGCACCGCGTAAGGTGCGCTCTGCTTGAGCCGTTTGAATGGTCTTGTCAGGCTGGCTCGCATGCTCGAGGGGAGAGGTCAGCCCATCTACATCTGGCGATGCGAGCCCCCAAACGATTTTGTTGGGTTCGTCATTCCGAGCCACGCTAATAGCGGTGACCGGTCCTCCAGTAAATCTATACGTCGGGCGAGCGCCTCGACTTACCTCTAGATCAGACTCGCAGGGAGCAAATGCGGTGGTCTCGCCGCCACATCCGGTAGCGAAAGCGAAAAGACCCAAAGCAAAAGCGAAAGACGAAAAAGTTTTGTTCATAGCTGTACCCGTTACAACTATCAATTTCGCATCGCTAAGAAGTCAACACTTTTCTCTTTCGAGCTTCGGAAGCCCGCGTAGAGTTCAGGATCGACGGCTCTTTTGCCAACGCGAACTTCGAAGTGTAAGTGAACGCCAGTGGCGCGGCCGCTTCGTCCCATAATACCAACGAGATTGCCCGCGGATACTTTCTGGCCCTTACGAACACGAATGCGACGTAAGTGAGCGTATCTGGTGGTGAGGCCGTTACCGTGATCGATGATGACCAGACGTCCGTAACCGCCTCGACGGCGAGCTTCGACGACAACACCGTCGCCTGCGGCAACAACCTTTGGACGGCGTCTCTTGCCAGCCGCAAAGTCCATCCCTTTGTGAAGTTTACGTCGACGTAGAATTGGATGCCGACGCATTCCAAACCCTGAAGTCGAGTGAAAATGCCCGCGAACAGGCGCGTGAGTTAGAACGGGCTTAGTCATGACGAATGCGACGCCACGCACAGCCGCGGTAAGTCCCAATGCCGCTGTGCCTAGACCGCGTACGGCCGGAGATTCAAAGCCAACTGTCGGGCGTATTGCTCGCCCTGCCTTTTCGAGCATTGTGGGCTCTGTCGTTTTTACGACCTTCGCGGCTTTCGCCGCGGCACGCCTCTTCCGAAACTTCTTGCGCCGCGCATCCGCACTTCCAGCCAAGATGGTAAGAACCAGAAGCGAAACAAATGTTATTGAAAGACTACTTCGAAACATTGTGAACCCAACCACCTACATTGCACCCGGGGTGCCAAGAGGTAAACCACTGATATGAGGTCACTAAAGGGGCGGTAACTGTACGACTTTCGAATGGGCAGACGGCCATCCTGGCGCACTACTGTGGGAACCAAAGATTCCCACTAAGAGTACCTTTGAGATCCTTACGGTTCCCGGCTCATCTCCTCTACCGAGGGGCATGTGCAAATGAGATTTCGGTCACCAAAAGCGTTGTCGATCCGTCCAACGGCCGGCCAATATTTATGCGAAGTGAGCCAAGGGGCCGGAAACGCCGCGGTTTCTCGTGAATAAGGACGTTGCCAATCAGACGCCATGTCCAATGCAGTATGGGGTGCCAATCGAAGAGCGCTTTCGTCTATGGCCACCTTCCCTTGCTCGATGTCTCGAATTTCGTCGCGGATCATCAACATTGCGTCGCAGAAGCGGTCTAGCTCTGCCCGCGACTCACTCTCGGTCGGCTCAATCATTAGAGTTCCAGGAACCGGGAAAGACATAGTTGGCGCATGAAATCCGTAGTCCATCAAACGTTTGGCGATATCATCTACTTCTACGCCGGCGGATTTTTTGAAAGGGCGCATGTCGAGAATGAACTCGTGAGCAACCCGACCACCTGGCCCTCGGTAAAGAATAGAGAACGCGCCTTCTAGTCTTTTTGCCATGTAGTTCGCATTCAAAATTGCCATCTCAGTGGCACGAGTGAGCCCATCGCGCCCCATCATGGCTATGTACATCCACGAAATAGGTAAGATGCTAGGACTCCCAAACGGCGCGGCCGACACCGGGCCCATGGCTTTTTCGCCGCTTGGACGTTCAGGGTGTCCCGATAGAAAAGGTGCGAGCTGCGCTGCAACACCTATAGGCCCCATACCTGGACCGCCTCCGCCATGAGGAATGCAAAACGTCTTGTGTAAGTTTAGGTGACAGACATCTGCGCCATAGTCCCCTGGCCTACAGAGACCAACCTGTGCGTTCATATTGGCGCCGTCCAAATAGACCTGACCACCATTGTCGTGCACCACCTGGCAAATTTCGCGAATGCTGGTTTCAAACACACCATGGGTCGATGGATACGTCACCATAATCGCACCGAGATTTTGTTTGTGTTCTTCCGCTTTTTTCTTCAGGTCTGCAACGTCGATATTTCCATTGGCGTCACAAGCTACCGCGACCACCCGAAATCCTGCCATTACAGCGCTCGCTGGATTCGTACCGTGAGCAGAGACCGGAATCAGACAAACACTTCGGTGTGGCTCCCCCCGATCTTCATGATAGGCGCGAATGGCTAGCAATCCAGCATACTCGCCCTGAGCCCCTGCATTCGGTTGAAGCGAAACTGCGGCAAACCCAGTAACGGAAGCGAGCCAATCTTGTAGAAGACCGAGCATTTCGTCATAGCCCTCCGTTTGATCCTGTGGGGCAAACGGGTGAAGGTGAGCGACCTCTGGCCAACTCACCGGTGTCATTTCGCTGGTTGCATTCAGCTTCATCGTGCAAGAACCCAAAGGAATCATCGATGTTGTGAGCGAGAGATCCTTCGCCTGCAACCTGTGGAGATAGCGAAGCAGCTCGTGTTCAGTCCGATAGTTATGAAAGACCGGAGCTTGTAAAAATTCCGACTCACGTTTCGCCGCGTCGCCATATTCATCCGCGATGGAGGAGAGCTGCGAAATTTCGAAGACAGAGGCTGTCTCACCATCTTTTTCAAACACGGCAAAAACATTTTCTACATCTTGAATCGTCGTGCACTCGTCGAATGACATACCCAAGCCATCGTCGTACTTGCGCAAATTCATACGACGCCCGAGAGCTGCTTTTTCAATTCGTTTTGCGTCGGCTGGCGAAAGAGAAACCCGAAGAGTGTCAAACACGGGCCCCGCGTTCACTGCATACCCAAGTTTCTTTAGGCCTTCTCGAACGATTCTAGTTAGACCTCTAACTCTTTTCGCAATTCGAGTCAGTCCTTCTGGACCATGGTACACAGCGAACATGCTCGCCATAATGGCTAGCAGCACTTGTGCAGTGCAGATATTGCTTGTCGCCCTGTCTCGACGAATGTGCTGTTCGCGAGTTTGCAGAGCAAGGCGGTACGCTGCTTTCCCGTTCCTATCCTTCGATACACCGACCAGCCGTCCAGGCAGTTGCCTTCTAAATCGTTCGTGGCAAGAAACATAGGCGGCATGTGGACCGCCAAACCCCATTGGAACACCAAACCGCTGAGTAGATCCGATGGCTATTTCGAACCCAACATCCCCGGGTGGTACCAATAGAGTTATAGCCAACAAGTCGGCTGCGCAAATTGGAACCGCACCGACTGCTTGTAGTCTTTTCACAATCGCGCGGTAGTCACGGATGCAGCCATCTGTAGCTGGATATTGAAACAAAGCGCCAAAAAGCGACTCGTCATCGAAATTGAAACCATCTGGGCTCGCGATTCTTAAGTCGATTCCAAGAGGTTTTGCCCTTGTTTCCAGAACAGCGAGGGTTTGCGGATGACAGTCATCTGCGGCGAAGAACACGGAACGCTTTCCTCGGTGCGAAGCGCGAGCCATTGCCATTGCCTCTGCGGCAGCCGTCGCTTCATCCAAGAGAGAGGCATTTGAAATAGGTAAGCTAGTAAGGTCACAGATAACGGTCTGGTAGTTGAGAAGCGCTTCCAATCGACCCTGCGCAATCTCAGCCTGATACGGCGTGTACTGCGTGTACCAGCCTGGGTTCTCCAAAATATTCCGTTGAATCACGGTTGGGGTAAGACATCCGTAGTAGCCAGCCCCGATGAAAGAGCGGAAGACCTGGTTCTTGGCCATGATCTTTTTGAGCCAACCTAGAGCGGCACTCTCGCCCTGCCCCAGAGGAACATCCAGTGTTTTTTCTAGCCGAATGTCTGCGGGTATTGTTTCGTCAACGAGGTCGGCCAACGACTTTACACCAAGGGTCTTCAACATCTTCTCGATGTCTTTCGGACCGCTGCCCAGGTGTCTGCCGGCAAACCGATCTGTCTCTGCAAGAAACGCCGGCAACTTCATCGATTCTGTCCCATCGTGAACGGCTTCAAATGCCGAGCTAGTCGATTTCGTTTCACTCGCCGTTAAGCTTGCGCTAGCAGAGCGTCGTTGACCAGTGGGGCGTCCACCATTTATTCCTCCTTCAGTCGGAGGCCTCTTGCTGTTTTGTTTGCCATTGGCGCGGACTCGGCCGTTCATGCGCGGACCATAGATCACCGGAACGACGAAAACCGAAGAGAATTCGCACTCGATGAACAGATCGAAGGCTGTCAGAATGCTCGATCTAACTATCTGAAAT
>CAYPIX010000019.1:0-44331 GCA_964410875.1 uncultured Kofleriaceae bacterium | reverse complement strand
TTGATGGCACGAACCATCTCTTCCACACGCTCAATATTCGCTTGAATCGGAGCCAGATTGACTGTCTCTTGTGTTTGCTGCTCGGGGATTCTGATGGCACTAACCATCTCCTCAAGCCTGTCCATTCGGCTATACACAGGTGCCATATCCACCTTTTCGGGCGTTGGAAAAGAAAGCCCAGCAATCGTGCTTTGGAGAGCTCCCATCCGAGTTTCCATCGGACTCAAATCCACCTTAGCTGCTTTTGCTGGAGCAGGAATTCCCTTAATAGCTGCTTCGAGACCAGAGAGGCGCTTCTCAACACCTTCAAGGTTAGGTGCCGCTGGTGGCTTTGGAAGCGAAGCGATTTTGGATTCAAGCCCCTTTAACTGCCTTTCAATTGGTGAAAGGTCCGTTTTTGCGCCTGACAGTCCCTTGAGAGAACTCTCTATCGCAGAGAACCTAGGAGAATAGTCGGTTTGACCACTCGACTGCGAAAAACGCTCGTACTCAGTCGTGACATCAAGAAAGCGTCGACGCACCCACCACATGCCTAACCAGATACCGGCCAGCCCGGCCAGAAGAAGTAGTACTGCCATTTTTGCAATTAAGTAGCCCATTGTTTTTCCCTTGCTGCGTTTCGTTAGCGTTCAATATGAATTTCAATACGTCGGTTCTTTGCCTTACCGGCAGGCGTGGTGTTGGGGGCGATTGGTCGCTCCTGCCCATACCCACGGCTTTTCATTCGACTTGCGTCAACACCCAAATTTCCGAGAGCGCTTCTTACTGCCTCTGCTCGGTTTTGGCTGAGTTGTTGGTTGCTCTGCGCTTTTCCAACATTGTCGGTGTGCCCCTCGACGACCAAGTTTCCAGGACAGGACTTGGCGGTAGATGCCAAACTCTCGAGAAGCGGATTACTAGACTTTGCAATCGTTGCGCTTCCAGTTGCGAACCGAATCGTTGACCCTTCAAAGAGCTTCCGGAATTTTGCCTCACACGACGCGACCACGTCTTCGGTTTTCAAAGTGATCCCTCCGAGCGGCGGCGCTCCTTTAGACAGGCGAAATTTCTGCTTCGCCGGGCCATCGTTTTTCTGAGAAACTGCTCCAGTGATCGTGAGGTCGTCATTCCAAGTCGACCGACCTGATTTCAGCATCGGCAGTACTTGAAGCGATCGCCTGTACGCCTTGGCGTAGTCTGGCGTCGCTCTTTCACCGGTAACCGTGAGTTTGTTGTCAACTTTGTCGAAACGCTTCTTGGCCGTACTGACCAAACGGTTCATTTCCTTTTTGCTCGGTACTTCTCCGGTCAGCTCAACGCTGTTTCCTTCTGCTACGAAGCGAAATGGATGAACCCGCGCCACTGGTACCGCCGGGACGACGGCCTTTGCAGCGGTAAAGGAAGCATATGCATGGGTCGGGCATCCAAGCTGGCCAACAAAAGTTCCACAATCTGTTCCTTTTGCAACCGCCTTCACTTTTTCAGTTAAACGATCAGTGGTGAATCCTGCTGGGGTTTCCCCGCTCAGGTGGACTTCTTGTCCGTCGGCTTCAACATTTACCCAAGGATAACCCGCCTCAGCAAGTTGTGCTTTGGCGCGACTCTCAACTTGAGCTTCAACGCGTGAAGGAGCCACATAAAAGAACGCAACCAACGCCACGATCAAAAAAGCCAATAAAGGAAGAATGCCCCATGGCCACCAACCCTCGGTCGGCTCCTTACTTCTCACCCAACGTCTCATTCGCTCCTGATAACCCCACTCTGAAGACATGAACGCCACTATAGCTCCGTCGAAATCTTTTTACAGGTTCGAGAGGGGTATTTATTGGAACCACATGTTACGAACACGCGCCTAAAAAATTAGCTACCCCTTTGGTCATGGGCAAACAACGCAAGTCCGACTACAAGGAACTACCCTAAGCAATAACTGAGGAGATCACTATGATGAGAATGCGATACACTGCTCTATTTACCGGAGTTCTAGTACTTGGAACTGCCGTCAATGTTGGCCTCGCCAACGAATCCGAACTCCCGCCCGAAGCAGAGGCCGGAGAATGTTACGCGAAAATTGTTGTTCCGGCGCAATTCGAGGTTACCAAACAGAACGTTGAAGTTTCCCCTGAATCAACTCAATCAAGAGTCATCCCCGCCAAATACGAAAACGCTATTGAGCGAATCGTAGTGGAAGAAGCGTCGGAAAAACTCGTCCCTGTTCCTGCCAAGTACAAGACCGTTCGGGAGCGCGTTCTTATTACTCCCGCGAGCACAAAACTCGTTACTGTGCCTGCAAAATTCAAGACGGTTAAAGAAAGAATCGTCGAAGAGCCCGCTCGTACAGTTTGGAAGAAAGGCCGAGGGCCACTTGAGAAGGTGAATCACGCGACGGGCGAGATTATGTGCAAAGTCGAGATACCTGCCAAAACTCGAATCGTTTCAAAGCGCGTTCTCGTTACTCCCGAGACTGTAAAAGAGAAGGAAATTCCTGCTCAGTACAAGACTGTTAAGAAGAGAGTTGTTGCTGAGCCAGCGACCTTTAGGAAGGTTCCTGTACCTGCGAAATACGCAAAGGTAAACGTTCGCAAGCTCGTCTCGCCAGAGAAGACAGTCACAAAGACGATCCCTGCCAAATTCAAGACTCGAACAGTCAAGACTCAGGTCGCTCCCGCACAGGCAGAATGGAAACCTGTTCTTTGCCAAACCAACATGTCGGCGCAAACAATCGAAAACCTCCAGCGCGCACTTAAAAAGGCTGGATTCAACCCAGGTGACGTTGACGGCTCATACGGCCGCAGTACTCAGGTTGCCCTGGAGAAGTTCCAGAAAGCTAAAGGTCTCGCTCGAGGACATCTCTCGATTGAGAGCCTAAAAGCGCTCAACGTGAACATCTAGTTTCACGCGCTTCCAATCTTGAGCTCCTGCTTTCGGGCAGGAGCTTTTTTATTTGCGAGTTGTTGAAGTCGGGGCCAAGTGAAGCGCTTTCTCCACAACGAATAACCCAACCCCGAGCGGACGAACGCAAGTAACGCGCCCTTAGACCGGATCGGCTTCTGGAGATTTTTGGATAAGAAAATTGAGAGTCTCCAACGGATTGCCCGATGGAGACTGGAGCGCTTCGTCCTTACGTCAATCCTTCTGGGCATTGTCACCTTACCCAGTTGCACATTGTAAGGGACGTTCTACTCGTCGTCGCTGTGATGGTGGTGGTCGTTGCCTGGAGCATTTCCCTCGGAACCATGATGATGCTCGTGCTCGGTAGCGTGGCCATCTGCCTCATGGTGGTGTTCGTGAGCTGATGCGTGCCCATCCTCACCATGATGGTGCTCATGATCCGACTTATGGTCGTCGCTTCCGTGATGGTGATCATGCTCCGTTAGGTGCCCATCATCACCGTGATGGTGCTCATGATCGGAAGCGCTGTTGAGCTGCTGCGTCCCCTTTTGTGCGCCACCGCAGGCGAGCAAGCCTCCAGCCAAGAACGCACCAAGAATTGTCATTTTAACTGGTTTGAACATAGACGCTGTTTACAACAAGGTAACTTGAATTCCCAAAAACCTGCGAAAGCCAGGCCCCTATTGGAGTAATTTGCTAAGAGGATCCGGCGTCACTGAAATGCTATCCCCTACAACTTGCGCCGATTCCGCCAATGCGAGCGCTGATTTGAAGTTCTGGTGCGTTAGTGCAATAACGCAGAATGCAAGCCCCGCTACGAACTAGTGCATTCCCCCCTTATCTAGTTGGGAAACAGGGCTAGTCAAGCGTATGAAGACAGGCAAAAACGTTGTCATCACTGGTGTCACCAGCGGAATTGGGCAAAGCACGGCGAAGCGCTTTGTAAACGAAGGCCATAACGTCATTGGATGTGGTCGCCGCGAAAAACGACTTAACGAGCTTTCGAAAGACCTAGGTGGAACTTTTACGGGCATACCCGCCGACTTAGGAACACCCGACGGGGTCGACAGCCTGTTCTCGGAAATTTCATCAAACTACCAAGACATTGATTTGCTGGTGAACAATGCCGGCGTTGGTTATGAGCTCTCCCTAATCGACGGCGATCGAAAACATTGGATTGAGATGATCAACGTCAACCTCACAGCTGTAGCGCTCTGCTGTGCCAAAGCACTTCCTGGAATGGTGAAGAGAAACTCAGGTCACATCGTGACGATTTCTTCCATGTCTGGGCATAGAGTCACGCCAGGCGGGGGAATGTACGCGGCGACAAAGCATGGAGTGCGCGCACTCATGGAGGGCATACGCCAAGATCTGGCCCATAGAAACAGCGATGTTCGCGTATCTATGGTGAGCCCCGGCTTTGTAGAAACTGAGTTTTACAACGCCTACTACCATGACAAGCCGGAAGAGCGTGCGAACGCATTCACCACCATGAAAGCGCTGCAATCCGAGGACGTCGCAGAGGCTATTTCATACACGTGGTCTGCCCCGCCCCATGTCGGCATCAACGACATTCTCATGCGTCCACTTCAACAAACCTCTTAGAGCTCGCCAAAAGCGCACTTTCGATTTTTCGATATTCGAATGATCCTGAGGGGGTTCGATTTTTTTGCACAATGTCTCAGGCACGGGGGTTCAGTAGGTATGAATCGCCTTTCTCTCATTTCTTTAACTTTTATAACTGGCCTAGCAGCTATGGGTTGCTCCCTGCCTGGACGCCTTGGCTCTGTAGTCAAGAACTCCAACTTGCCTGGACCAACCCCCCAAGCGGCCCAAACCGCGTCACCCACCGCTCCATCCTCATCGCCCACCGTTAGCACCCCCATAAAGGCTGCCGGGGCGCCTTCAGTCAAAGTCGAGCAAGGTGAGATTTTTAGCCGAAGAGTTCCCGTGGTTCCTGCCACATTCGAATGCAGTGATGCCGAAGGGTGGAAAGATCACATTAAGGATGCCGCATTCTCTCTAAGCGACGCCCAAAATAGCGCGTGGGACGGCTGGGGTGAATCTAACAGCCAAGCCAAAACAGAGCTTGGCCGTTACAAGAGCACCTTAGCGGATGTGGACTCTGCAGCGCAGACGCTTTCTAACTGCGGCCACTCCGGGTGGAAAACGAAAAACACCCAAGAAAAAATCACGGAGTTAAAATCCGATCTTCCTGAGCTCGAAAAGAATTTAACTTCCAGCAACGCACAGAATTTTGGACGAGATTTTTCCAATCAAATGCAAAATCGCGTTGCGGAAGAGCGACAGAAAAAATGCAAGCGAGCTGCAAGCAAGGTGTTCTTTGCTTACGAACAACCAGTGGACGACACCGTTCGATTCCATTTTTGCGATGGATGGCAAGTAGTAAAGCGTTCTGACGGTGAGTACATGGGCCTCCAACCGCGACTCAATAGCCATCCAAAATGGAATTCTATGATGGGTCGGGAATCGGTAAAATTGGAAAAGGCACGTACCCATGCCAGTCGGTTTCCAACATCTCCAAGTGCTCAGCGACAGAAAGCCGCTGCGGAAAAAAGGTTCAGCAAGAAGATGCGTAGTTTTGCAAAGAAGTATAAGAACTCTGATGCTCGCTACATAAAGGCTGCAAAGTCGAGCAAAGTCAAAATTCACAGCCCCGAGTGAGAGGCTCTTTTTGTAGCCCTCGTGTGCCAAGACGTCTCGGCTGGTTAGGCCTAACTCAACGGTCTATCTACCGCTTCCTTGGGGCACGAGGGTTGCAGCCACCCCGCCCATGAAGTCTTTCGCTGTTCTTTTTGTTGTAACTTTTTTTCTTCCAAGCTGTGCCGATCGCAGCACGGTTCTAGACGGACCTTCAAGCCGTGCCCGCGTTTATTCCAACGGCAAAGCGGATGATGTAACCCCCGAGGATGGGACCTTTGATCCGTCGAGCGGTATCGGCTGTATCTTCGGTGATCACCTTGTTTCTATTGCTCGAGCAAGAGACCTGAAAGTAAGCGATCCGTTGGTGATATCTGTCGGGTCCGTCGATAGCCTTTCTGAAATTCAAAAACTCCAGATTATTGATGACGCGAAGAAATTCGGCGGAGAAATCCTTTCAATCGAGGAAGCAGTGGAACGAGCTGACGAAGCCCAGATTGACTTCCGGACCATCAAAGACACTGCTCACGATCGCGAATTCAATATGTTCGTGTATTTCGCGGGTGATAATGCATCGGGAAGTATTTACTACTCAGAAAGCCTTCGCCTAGCCGGTCGTATTGGCGATGGTGATATCGCCGAATGTGACGCCGGATACTCGGAGTTTGATTCTCTTCCGTTCTTCTACACAAACTAGAAATCTATTGAAGTTCTAAGGACAGCCCCACTAACGTGGGGCTTTTTTTGGGTCCGGGAACGACTTCTCCAGTCGCTGTGCGAACGACAATCTAACGTAGATCAGTGAACCCGGGTTTACGGGCGAGTCCTAAGACACCGGAAGTGTTTGCAACCAGCAAGCGGCGAACGGGTTGCACAAAGGAGGTGCCTCACCAACTTACAAGGAGAAGTACTTATGCGTTTAGTCACTATTTTTTCAATTTGCGCCCTAATTAGCACCACCGGTTGCACGGTCGATTCAGACGATGGCCTCAACACGGGTGGAAGCGGACAGTTCAGCAGTGTTGATTTCGACCGGGGCGAATGGGAGTTCGGTTACGAATTTGAGGGCCTCGAGGGAAGCGGCACTTTCACTATAACAACATGTCTTGCAGACCCAGTTTTCGCGGGTGGTTTCGCCGGCGACGTACAGGGAGAATTCGAATTTGAAAACGATGTTTGCTCGATCGACTACGGTGTGAATGGGAGCAGAATTACCGGAAACTGGCAGTGTAATTTTGATGGTACGCAAACAAACGCCGATATCGATTTTACCTGGTCTGGATCTACAATGGAGGGCCACATCACAATGAGCTCTTCAGACCAAGATGGTGACGTTACACTTATCTACACCGGCCGTCGCATCGGAGACTGTTAGGTCTTAAAGGAGCCGTTATCAATCGTGCATCGGTGCTTCAAATGGGGTACCGGTGCAACGAAACGTTTCGGTCCCCAATACAAGCTCGGTCCAACGGGAAGGCTTCCTCGTGGCGAAAGAAGCTCAGTCACTGTCGAAAGCAAGGGTGGTTTCTTGGTTCGTACTGTTGGCGACAGGGTGCTGTTTGCAGACAATGCCTGGCTTCGCAACGGCACAAAGAGTGGCATTGCCCGGAGCTAGACGCTCTAGCACTGTGGTACCGGCAGGCGCGCCCTGCCCGACTTTGTAGCCAGGAATTTCAACAAGCGCCCGATTGAAGTTAGTACGTGCGAGCGAGGCTTCCGCAGAAGAAAACCAAAACACATCAGCAGGAACAAGTTCTCCTTTGGGTCCAAGAACTTCGACTGTAAGGCTTGCGCTACCACCCAAAAGGTCTGCCGTGGTTTTTTGTGACTGACCCGGGGCAACGGAAACTGTTTGAGACGTGAAAGATCTCATTCCAGACGGCAAGGTCTCAGTTAGAGTAATCGTGTAGTCACCTGGAGCGAGTTTCGCGAACTGAAAGGCGCCATTGTCATTTGTAAATGCGGTAGCAAATTGTTGATTCGCTCCCGGTTGTACTGCCGCCACTCTGAGTTTAGCCGCAGGAGTACCACCTCTAGTTGCGACACCCGAGAGTTGGCCTTCGCTTATGGTTGTTAGTTCAATTTTCGCATTTGCCGATCCCGTCGGGATTCGTACTGCTTGAGAACGGCCTACTCTAGGATGCTCTGCGGCAACGACTAGGTCTTCATCGCCCATTGCAGGAAACGAGAACTCCCCGCGTTCGTCGGTTTGCAGCACCTTGAGGCCTAACTCTTCAGCGACACCGTTGTCGATTCCGCTAGCCAGCATGGAGTTACTGTCACCTATAAGTTGTTTTCCAATTGCCACCGTGGCTCTAGACACAGGGGATCCATTAGCGTCGATGACTCGTCCAGAAACCGTGCGACCTCTGCTGACTTGAATAGTCCCTAAATCCACCTGTTGGCCAGGGCCGATTTCGACTTCGCCCACACTTGTTTCTGTAAACTCTGGACCTCGTATTCGCACTCGATAGCGGCCAGGGGTTATGTCTTGCATCGAGAACTTGTCACCGGAAAATGGCGTCGCGGGAGGACGAGTTAACTCAATTGCAATTAGGTTGGGGCGACCTCCATCAGTAAATTCCACGCCACCGGAAATTGCGCCGGCCGTAGGAACTACAAGCTCAATCAGATCGGTTCCCGGCTTGGCTGAAACTGGAAGGTCGTACCCTGCGTTTCCTGTGATCGCAACGACCTCGTAGACGCCATCCTCTAGAGGTCCAAGGGTAAATTTACCCGCACCGTCGCTGTGAGCAACTCGTTCGCCCGCAAGAAAGGCCTCGCGCTCTGAAGTAACGGTCTTCGAGTCCGGCCAGGAGACTACCTTTACTTCGGGAACTGGCTCTCCAGTTTCATCTACCACGATGCCCGTAATTCGGCCGACTTGGTCTAATTGAATCAGAAGGTTGCTGACTTCAGTTTTGGTAAGAAGGTCGATAGTCGTAGCAGAAGATGTTCCGGTCGTAGCTTCCGCAATGAGGGAAACCGTTTCTCTTGGGAGACCTGTAAGTGTGAAAGCCCCAGATTCATCGCTTTTTGTGGCCCGGATATTACCGGGGCCAACATCTGCATTATCCACAACCATTCTTACCGTTGCGCTAGCTACACCCGATTTAGATGAGTCAACGACGCGGCCGCTGATTGTGGCGCCGGGCGACATGACGATTTCCAAATCTGAGCGAAGGGTTGCGCCATCAAAGGAAATTGGAGTTGTAGTAGACGGTGCATAGTCGGGATGCAGCGCAGTAAACTGAAAAATGCCCTTGGGAACAGTCTCAAATCGAAAAACGCCTCCGTCATCACTAACGCTCCAGTTGTGGCTAGCTCCCGATCGCATTTCGCTTGGGGTATACGGGACAATACGCGCACCGACCACGGGTTGCCCTCTTTCGTTAACGACGTGGCCCAGAGCTGCGGTTCCATGAATAAGCATTAGCTCTGCTGAGGTTTCGCTTCCCCCTTTGGGGATTTGTACTGTCGTTCCGGAGGCGGCATAGCCAGCAGCACTGGCGGATACTTCTACCGTGTTTCGGGCACCGCGAAAAGAAACCAGTCCCTCTGTATTCGTGGATGCAAGGTGCCCCAAAGAAGTGCGCACCTGCGAATTCGCTACCGGGTTTCCAGACTCGTCAACAACCTTTACGTTTAAACGAGATCCCATGAAAAGCCGAAGTACAACTGGATCGCTTTCCGCGGTTAAAAGATGATTATGCGGTCCACCGACGAGATTACCGGCACGCGCGCTCAGGGAAAGAGGTCCTTCGGGCATGTTGGGGAACGAGAAAGTCCCGTCGGAATTCGTGGTGAAGATTTTGTCTGGCCAACCGAGAACACGTACCTCTGCGCTTTCCACTGGGACTCCTTGGGAGTCGATGATTTGGCCTTCGAGCAATAGCGAGCCCAGCTCCATACCCATTGCTTCAAAGGGGGAGGTGAGATCAAACGGAGGCTCTGAGCCACTCCGAGGCGTCGTAATTGTGCCGGCAGCTTTAGCTACGGTTTCTGTGTCGCCAGTCGAATTTTTCCGTTGCCACTTGTAGCTAACAACGACAGCCAAAAGTGCGACGAATAAGGTAGCGAGAACGTTCTTTTTTTTCACGAGTACACGGCTCTTTCGGCCCAAACCCACCCCGGTCAGCGACAAAGCCTAGCTCACGAAAATGACTTGGCCAGAAGATTTTGAGCTAAATAAAACGCCCCCAAGGACCGAAGTTCCGAGGGGGCGAAACGAAATAATTACGAAAAGAGGTTTGGGTTACCAGCGGCCGTATCCGCCGCCGCCGTATCCACCGCCGTATCCGTATCCACTACGGTAAGGGCCAAAGCTGCTTCGGCCATACCCGTATCCACCGTATCCGTCACCGCGGCTGTATCCACCACTCCCATATCCGTATCCATTACCATTGCTATATCCACTGTCGTAGTCAGAGTCGTACTCGTACGAGCGAATGCGAACTCGGCTATTTGAGTTGGACTGTCCGTATCCATATCCACCGCTTTTGCCATACCCGGCGCGCGAATAGCCGTATCCGTTGTTTCCGTAACCACCATTGTTGTAGTAGCTAGGACCGTAGGAGCCTCCGCCGTATCCGTATCCGCCGTAGCTAGGACCGTAGGAGCTTCCGCCGTATCCGTATCCGCCACCCTTGCAGCTTTGTGCTGAAGCGGTATTTGCGAATCCGCAAAGAACGAGAGCTGAAGCTCCCAGAACTAATGTGAGTATCTTTGTTTTCATGCTGTATTCCTTTTCTTATGAGCTGAAGTGGGCGTCCGAAAAAAAACCGACTTCGATAGAGTGGGAATAAGCAGTGAGCATGCCAAAAAGAACTGTGCTCAAAACTAATTTTGCCGAGTGAGTGTAAGTCGGCGCCTAGGCTTGGCAAAACGTGATTGAGAGAGTGGGTGGCATCCGGGTGAGTGGAGTTCAAGAATTCTACATACCTGGATACCACATCCACCGGAGCTGTTTTTGTAGCCAGCAACGTTTGCTCCGTACTGAACCATCGCAACGAAGCCTTTGGTACTTGGGTTGAAACGTTTGCACGCACGACAGCCGGCGACCGTATCTAAGAGGCATGCGCGCTCCGCTTTTAGTGTTGCACTTAACTACCGGGACACAACACGAGGTGCTCCGCTTTGTTACTTCCCTTAGCAAAGTGCTCGACAAGCTCCACCTGGTTCGAGGCAGAGAGAGAGCTCTAAAAACCGTGAAAACCCAAACGGACGTTATTAAATTGGACGAACGCGTCTGATAGCCGATCGCTGCTACCAATGGGCCTCTTTTTACGTCGATCTATCTCGTGAAAGTACGCAAAAAACCAAGAATGGATGCCGAGTGACCGTACTTAGATTGCGCTACGTTTTTCCCGCGCGCCCGCAGCATTCCTACGTCAGTAGAGGGCAAAACAAATTGTCTCTACTTCGTTCTATGCGGGTCACAACCAAAACACACTCGGTCTACCTTTGTGACTCACAACCCGATGCATAAAAACGAAACCAAAAAGAAAACGCCCTCCAAGGAGGACGTTTCAACTTGCTCCGGCGGACGGACTCGAACCGCCGACATGGTGGTTAACAGCCACCCGCTCTACCAACTGAGCTACGCCGGAATGGAGCGCGATTATGAGCACCCACACGAGGGCTGGCAAGCATTCCATGCTGCGAAGTCGGCTCAGAATCGACTTTTCGCACCCTCGAAGAACGAGCCCGCTTCTTAGTCGCGAACGAGCTCTGGCGCGGGATCCGTCAAAGAACGAGCTAGTTCACGGTAAAAATTGACAGCATCAAACAAATTAGAGCTCTCTGCCAGTGTCTCGTGCGTTCCGAGTAGGCAGCCACGGAAATTTCCCCAGGTTGCGCTGGGGACAGTCACCACGCCGTCGCTGGCTGCTTGTTCAAGAACACCGCCCGTTAAGTAAGCCAATGGCACTTTTGCGTAAGGCATATTGTGGCGCACCGAAGTAAGCGGCTTATCGCCGCGATCGCATTCTTCTGCGTCTGCTTTTCGCACAAAACCGAACGGGTTACTCAACCCTGCCCAGGACTCGTAATTGACACGCGCATCGTCTGGGTTTTTCTTGTTGAAATCAACGGCCTTTGAGGTCGACAAATCCAATAGCGCCCGTCGAGTCTTTTCATCACTAATATCGATAACGCCGAAGTAAGCCGAGGCGGAATTTACGATTTGTTCGGTCGTATATGAGCCGGTAACGGTATCGCTCAGCCCAAGAAAGAAATCTGCTATCGCGCTACCTCGATGAGGCGTTCCAATCGTTGTTAGACTTGCGACTCGATCTCCGTAACCAAGAGTTGAAATAGCGTAGCGAGAATCTAAACCACCCATAGAGTATCCGACAAGATGAACTTTCCCGGTCGTCGAAAGCCCAGAGTACTCGGCGACTAGGAGAGCGTCGTCAATCGCCTGGCCTAAATCTCTTGCGCGTGCGTCGATACTCTCGAACGACGGAAGCTCGGGAGCGAAGACCAGAAACCCTTCCGCCTCCATGGTATCTATCACGTCGTCCCAGACGCTGGCATCAACACTAAAACCGTGCACCAAGAGTATCGGCTCACTCTTCTTTGCATTGCATCCCTCGCAAAGAAAATCTCCCGAAGTACCAAAATCCACACCGCAAGACGCGAGGAGTGCGATTGAAGTAAGGAAAGCTACCCGAAGCATCAATCCATTTGATGCAGTGCCTGTGCCGAGCAGAGAATCCACTGGTTTATGGCCCAGTAGCTACCAAATTCCAGGGGGAATTCCGGTGAATATTCCTGCCACCCTTTCAATTTCAAAGAGTCTCAAACAATTAGGATTTCAGTCCAAATCTTGAAAAAAAGCGCCATACCGAAGCTCGATATCTGTCGTAAATTTGTCGCGCGCGTTTTGAACACCACCGGGGTCGGCAAAAAACGCTTCTAGACCGTCAACTGCGAGTTGGTCTGCGTTCTTCCCCTCCTCAGCCGAACCTTGCTGTGCAGGATCATACATCCGCACATCTTTCACCTCCCCGTCTACCAACTGAACATTCACGTTGCTGCCGCTTATGAGATCACCGTGGTAGTAGCCAGCCTGATGTAAAACAGCCAGTTGCTCTCGTAGCAGAGACATCACCTTCGTCGATTGCTCAATCGAAAGAGAGGCCTTTATGAGGTCTAGCGGTTCGCCAAGAGCGTCCTCCACGAGTCGTCCCTTTACTTGTTTTCCTTCTGTGTACATCGCATAGAGACGAGCAAGGACGGGACGCCCCCTGTGCAACCCAGCCTTCTCTTGGACTTCCTTGTGAAACCTCGTATCCCGTGAAAACGAACGTCGGGTCTTGGGCGTACCCCGCGTTTGCACAACAAGAATTCGTTTGCCACGCGTCACAAAGGCATCAGAAGCCCCGCGCTCTTTGCTCCTCACCTGTAAATTGTGAGTATTCAATTTCGCAGCGGCTATCTCCCGGACCGTACGTGGGCGCTTGGTTTTACCTCGGGGACCGGCCGCAGACTGACTTCCCGCTACTACTAAAATCAATAGGGCAAAGAGACACCGAATTTTTCTTGTCGAAGTGATGCGCACGCCCGCCACACAAGAGAGCAACCGGCATGCCAGCATAAGCCCTCGAGCGATCGTGAGAATATAATGACTTAGGGGGGGTCAAGAGGCATGCACCGGGTAACAACGCCCCACCCTCACTCTGCTGCCCTTGTGAAGGTCTCGTTACCAACAGCCTGGGGTACTTTTTCGGCCTCAGTAGTCGCCGGGACGGGCTGGACGTCCGTTGGAGAACCCGTACCTCCCGCCTGCTTCTCTTTCACAAATTCTCGTAGAAGCTGATCGCTGGGTAGCGCCTTGTCGGCGGTATTCCGCCATACCTTCATTCCGCGAGCGACCGCCAAATCGGCAATCGTTGCCACTGCGTCTGCATAAGTTCGACCGCTGGCTGTCGCACACATGGAATACGCCGCGCCATTGGTCAAATCAGGGTTCGGATTCACCTCCAAAATGAAGGGCTGACCATCCTCATCAACCCTCATGTCAATACGCACGTAATCCCGGGCCTGAACCGCTTTGAACGCCTCAACGGCAACCTCTCGAATCTCCTCTTCGACGTCTGGATCGAGGTCTTCCGGGGGCACGACAGCGTCCATCGTATAGAAATCTTTACTGTGCGGGTCCCATTTGGCCCGAAACGATATGATTTGTGGGCGCCACTCATCGTCGGGATTAAATTCCGAATCGTCGAACTCCATTTCGAAGAGGGGCAGAACTTCCGGCGGATTATTGCCCAAAACCGCCACGTGTATTTCGCGACCCTCGATGTACTCCTCGACCAGCGCCGGCATTTCGAACTCTTTGATAACGTGGGCGACCCGAGCCTCGAGCTCAGCCTGGTTTTGCACGACGGAAGCAGGCTCGATTCCTCCCGACGCGTCCTCATATGCAGGTTTCACGATCAGTGGAAATGAAAGCTCGTGATCATCATGCACCGGCAACTTTGAGGCCAAGAAAAACTCAGCGGTGGGCAGCTCGGCGGCTTCCAGCAAAAGCTTCGTTCGGTACTTGTTCTGACAGGTTGCAAGAGTGAAAGGCCGATTACCAGTGTAGGAAACCCCCATTAGCTCAAAGAGTCCCGCTACATAGGCTTCGAACATTGGGTCGTCGTGGAAATACTCCACCAGGTTAAAAACCGCGTCAGGCCGGTGAAGAGTAACGGCCGACATGAGAGTGGCCAGGTCATCCCGAACATTGACCAGAATCACCTCAAAACGAGCCGCCTTGAGTGCATCGATGAACTCGGCCATCTCTTCAGCAACCGTGCCAACATCAGGAACTTCTTGCTCAGGGTTCCACTCTAATTTGCGAGGCCCTTCCTCTCGCCATTTTTCGTAGATGTCGTCTTCAACCTGATTCCAGAGAACGAGAATTTTGCCGCGTGTGGACATAGAAATACCATCTTCTTTTAACATCTCTTGTTGCGCAACAGGGTAACGATGCTCTACTTTGTAGGGGGGCTTTTGGATACCGCGCATTCCTTGGTGGAAGAGAAGAGCTCCGGTGCTTGTTTTGAGTCCGCTTTCACTGGAATCAGTGCAGCTTTCTAGGTTTTCTCTTGGGACTATATCGCCAACCAAACGACTATTCTTGTGGTCCATTCGCGCTAAAGCACGCATTGGTCACTCTCGGCAAGCTCGCCGACGAAGAAGCTATTTCAGCGGTGGCCCACCCTCACTGGTGGGCAGGTACCGATGAAGTAAAGCTCGCTCGCGCTGCCAGGCATTTTGGCTGCGACCTCCCTCTGGTCCGACGAACCAGCGAAGATCGCGCCTTTGGCGTTTTAGACCGATATATAGAGCGTAAATTGCCAGTCATCCTTTGTGTTGACGACTGGGGGCATTGGATCACGGTCGTTCGTCAGGAACAGAACCGTTACGTCGTGCTCGACTCAAAAGACGCTCCCGTTATGCAGGTACTTTCGCGCGGGCAACTCAAGAAACGATGGAACTACCGTGAAGAAAACGAGAACCCGGATTTATTCGACCTTCATCCGGTCATGCCGCGCTTCAGAGTTTCAGTGAAGGCACAATTTTCCGTGGAGCGGGCTCAGTATCTTCGGCGCCCTAGTAACGCGGACTTGGCAAAGCATTGGGACGCGTACCTCGAAGACCTATTGGAAATCTGCCATCCTAGATCGGGACGGACAGCGGGAGCGCTTTCCATGGGCGAGTTTTTGCGGCGACATCAGGAACTTCTGGTTTCGCGCTTACTTTACTGGCACGGGGATATAGAGAAAGAGGCTGCTGTTCGCCTTCTCAGAAACTTCCGCTTCGTTGCGGAAACCTATGCATTAGTTATCCCTCTTTCGAGCACCCGTCGCGCTCTCGCGGACCTCGCAATGCTCTTAGCCATGTGGGCAGCCAGTGGACGTGGCATCGGCGAGATGTACGGCGCAGAGGGAACCTATTAACGGGGACCTGCCGTTTCCGGCGAGCCTTTGTCACCGCTGCTCCCATCTAAGAGTTATCGTCAGCGGCAAACAGTCTGTGTTTCTACTCTGCTCGGCGCCCGGCCGCCCTAAGTACGGTCCCCAACCGGTCCGAAGCTGTAAGGACTTTTCGGAAAAGCCCGTTGATGAAAAAAGCAGTGAAACATAAAAAAATGCGCCGCGGCCTCCCAAAGCCGCGACGCGTGCCTCCCCCATCAAATTTTCCCTCACCTATTCGGTTCAGCGAACATAACAGCATGTAGCGATTTTTTTGAAGTGTGTCTTAGCACCTCGTTCAGTCTGCTATTGCAGTCTGAAACAAGATCGAGGCAACGACGCGGAGCGTCAACGTCAACATCTCAAGATGTTGCGCCATCACCGTCTGGGTAAAGGTAGCACCTGTCGCTACATGTTTTTTTTTCGCTCTAATGGCGCCAATGAAGGCCAAGAGTTAGCGCCCGCCCATCAAACCCGCTGCTGGTGACGGAATCGCCCCCGAAAAGCGCCGGAAAAGAAAAGACACCCGTCACACCGATGGATTCGGTAATCGAGTAGGAGCCACCCAAGCTCACCGGGATTGCTACGTTATCCGCCGCGTTCTCGAAGGAAAAAATGATACCGGCCTGAAAGAGCACAGCGAGCCTATCGTCCAGAGAAAATGTCGAAGTCACCGGCAAGGTAGCTCGCTCAATATTCCCAGAGCTTCTTTCTGTGACACCGACAAAAAGGCTAGGCGTAAGTTCTAGCAAAAGTCTCTCGCCGAGCGCTCCACGAAATTGAGCTCCCACTTTGACGCTAATGGCTAACGGGTCGAAGGTATTCGCGATCAACCCGCCAGTTGCGCCAATATGTAAGTTGCCAACACTGACAATTGAGTAGCGCAACAAAAAAGCAAAGTTGCTGTAGATTTCAGCACAATTTCCAGATTGCGATGTCAGGCAGAGCGAGGTCCCACGTGGCCCACCCAGGGTGTCGATGCCCCAAAACCCTGTCGTCCCATGTAAGGAGTGAACCAGCCCAAAGGTCATGACGTCGTTCAATCCGTACCAAATGTCGGGCGAAACAGATATCGGTTCACCGATATCTCCAGCAGACAAATTGGTGAGAAAAATGCCATCAATTTGTAGCCCACCTCTAGCGAGTGTCAGTTTGGGAATACTTCGCGAGGGAACGGCGGTTTCGCCACCGAGCTGCCAGTCAGAGGCTGTCGCGGAAGTAGAGTTCCATCCGAGACCGACGCAAAGAACAAGTAGCAAAGTCCGACGCATATTTCGGTCCTTACCACGACCCGCGTCTCAGCTGCCGAGGATTTCTTAAACCTCTTGCCGCGAGCGACGTTTTTTCCCAAGTTCCGGTATTAAACCTGTACAACGCGCGCCATGAGAATCGCGTTTCTAGCCTGTGTTTCAGTGCTTCTAGGTTGTGCGCCCACCCAAAAGAAAGTCGCTACCGCAAGCGACGAGGGCGGAACATGGAGCGATCCAGCCAAAGACTGGCCTCGGCATAACGCGCCGAGCCCGCAACCTCTTTCAGCTGCCACAGAGAACCCATCGGCGAAATCAATCGCGCTGGTTGGAGGAACAGTACTTACCGCCACGGGTAAACGGTACAAGAACGGATCGGTATTTTTGCGGGGTGGAAAAATTTCCTACGTAGGCCCCAAGAAAACTACTCCGCCTGGCAGTACTGTTATCGATGCCACGGGCAAATTCGTAACGCCAGGGCTTATAGACACTCATTCCCACATTGGCGTATTTGCCGTTCCGCGCGCTCTGGCCCACCGCGACGGAAACGAGGCCACAGCACCGACGACCGCCCACGCGCAAGCCCGTTATGGTTATTGGCCCCAAGACCCATCCATCCCCCGAGCGTTAGCTGGCGGGGTCACCACCGCTCTCATATTGCCAGGATCTGCCAACCTAATAGGAGGGCGAGGTTTTACGGTAACCATGCAGCCTGGTCGCACAGCGGAAGAAGTTGAATTTCCCGGCGCTCCACTGACAGTGAAAATGGCTTGTGGCGAAAATCCCAAACGTGTGTATGGCGACAAGGGTGGCCCACAAACACGCATGGCCGAGTATGCACTGTTTCGGTCACACTTTCACAAAGCGGCTGAATACCTCGCCAAGAAAAAAGCGTACGTGCGGAAGAAAAACGAATGGCTGAAAAAAAAGGAGAACAAAAAGGCGGGTAGCAAGCCAAGCGCAGCCCCCGATCCGATCCCCGTGGATCTTGGCTTGGAAACGATTTCAAAAGTTCTGTCTGGCGACGTTCTGGTACAGGTTCACTGTTACAGGGCGGGTGAAATGCGAGAAATGGCAGCCATTGCTGATGAATTTGGCTTTTCAATTAGATCATTTCACCACGCGTTGGAAGCCTACAAAATCCGCGACATTCTAAGCGAAAAGAAGATTGCCATCTCGACGTGGGCGGACTGGTGGGGTTTCAAACTCGAAGCCTTTGATGGCATCCCTGAAAACGCGGCCATGTTTAGCAACGCGGGCGGTACAACCGTGATTCACTCTGATTCGGCAATTGGCATTCAACGCCTCAACCAAGAAGCAGCGAAAGCCATGTACTCCGGCCGAGCAGCCGGCATCTCGATCACCGAAGACGAAGCACTGCGCTGGATTACCGCAAACCCTGCATGGGTACTTGGAATTGATTCGGTTACCGGAACCTTGGAAGCCGGAAAAAGAGCAGACGTTGTTATATGGGATGGCTCGCCATTCAGCGTTTACGCACTACCAGACACGGTAATTCAAGAAGGCCAAGTTGCCTACCGACGAACCAGCCCTCCCCTTCGAACGGATTTCGAACTCAAAAACGCTGCCGCCGTTGACCAACGCAAACCAGGAAAAGAGGTGACCCAATGAAACAAATCTTTGTAGTTTTTCTTTTCCTCGCCATTTCTCCGGCAGCCGCATTCGCTGCCCCAAAAACGACTGCAATCGTTGATGCGAAGATTGTGGTCTCGCCAACAAAAACGATAGCAAAAGGAACCGTCTTATTCCGCGGTGGAAAAATAGTAGCTGCAGGCGCGAAAATTCGAGTTCCTGCGAACGCCAAGCGTATCAATGGAACTGGAAAAACTGTCACGGCCGGTTTGATCGAGGCCTCAAGCCGGGTGGGGATGGTCGAAGTAGGACTGGTTTCACACACCAACGAAGGCAGCTTCCAAACCAGTGAAGGAAAAAATGATATCCATGCAAGTTATCTGATTCCCGATGGGTTCAATCCAAACTCAGTGGCGATCCCCATCACTAGAACCGGTGGCGTTACCAATGCAGTGATAATCCCAAGCGGTGGACTGATTTCTGGTGCAGCCGCGTTCTACGACCTATCCGGTAGTTACCTCCCCGAAAAAGAAACCGCGGCATTGGTCGCAAATCTTGGAATGGAGTCTCGCAAGAGCGGAATGGGATCAAGAGGGCGGGCGCTTGAACGACTCCGAGATGTTTTTGGGGACGCAGAACTCTATGCAAAGAAGCGCAAGAACTTTGAGGCAAACCAACTTCGCTCTCTTGCTGCGAGCTACCAGGACCTTGCCGTCATGGGAAACGTGTTAAACGGCAGAGTTCCCTTGATTGTTAACGTCAATCGCGCTTCTGACATTAACGCTGCTCTTCGCCTCAAGAACAAATGGAAGAAATTACGCCTCATTATTTCTGGGGGTACAGAAGCATGGATGGTCGCCGAAAAACTCGCGAAGGCCAAAGTGCCCGTTTTGGTAAACCCAACGGCCAATCTACCCAGCAACTTTGATCGTACCCAAGTCCGAAACGACAACGTTGCACTTCTCGAGCGCGCGGGTGTTCGAGTTGTTCTCAGTCAACTTGGTGAGCAGAGCAACGCAAGAAATCTAAGACAAATCGCAGGCGTTGCTGTTTCTTATGGGCTTTCGAAGGAAAAAGCTCTTGCCTCGGTAACCACTTTACCTGCGTCAATCTTCGGATTGAAGAAACATGGAGCCCTCCGCAAAGGAAACTTCGCCAACCTGGTTATCTGGTCGGGCGACCCTTTTGAACTGTCGACCCGTGCCGAACGCGTTTTTATCAAGGGGCGTGAAATGAGCCTAGAAACCAGGCAATCCGCGCTTCGTGAAAGGTATCGGCAGCTTCCGTCGCGCAAATAACAATCTCCGCATACAAATGACCACCCGCGCCCCGGTGTAAGCGGTGAATCCTGCCTAGAAGCCAGCTATTCTAGCAAGTGCCGTTTTTATTCGAGCGCACTGTGGCCAAACATCCGAAATCACCGCGAGCATCAGGCGAAGAAAGCCTTCACGAGTTGCAAACCATTGCGACTCGACATGTCGTGGACAAAGACCAAGTTTCTCAGGCAGCTCTCAAGCCGCGCAACGACAATCAGGGAGAGCCTCCGGTAGCCGAAGGTCCAGCTGACCCTTTTGAAGCTCTATGGCTAGCAGAGCTCGCTCAAGCTCGGAACTTTCTCAAAGTCATTGTTGCGTTGGTTCTTTCCATCTTTGCATTGGTTCCCTTCTTACTCGGTCAAGGGCATCCCGGGGCTCTTCGGCTTTTTCTCTTGGGATCCGGTGCTGGCTTAATCGCCAGTATCTACTTGTTGTGGGATTTTCGAAAACCGGACAACTACACTCTTGGCAAGCTAATCGTGGGCGGAATGTTCATGCTCACTTGCGCGTGGACAGGTGTTCTTTATTTTGGAGTCTACTCACCAGCGCCAGCGATATTTGTTGTCGGCGTGTACTTTTTCAGTATTAGTTCCGGTATATCTGTAACCGGATTGGTTTACGGAAGTAGCGCCTTGCTGCAGCTCGCTACCGTGCTAATTTTCGAAGCGAACATCCTAAGCGACCCAGGTGCTATTAACGGGGACCACATGACGGTTGGGAGTAGGCTTTCCCTCCAATTCTTGGTCCAGTTTCTGTTTTTGGTCGCGTTCATGATGGGACGACTCCGGCGAAAAAACACCATGATGGCTATCCAGAAACTGGAGGACGCGGCACAGCTTCTTTCCGGTCGTGAAGCCTTACTTGATGAAGCCAAACAAGAACTGGACGTCGCTCTTCAAGTAGGAAGCAAAGGGCGTTATACCGGCCAAACAGTAGGTTCTTTTATCTTGGGTGCTCTCCTCGGCCGAGGAGGAATGGGCGAAGTCTATGCAGGAAAGCACACTGAGACCGGCGAACCTGCCGCGATCAAATTACTCGGTGCACATGCCGCTTCTAGCCCGGACTTTCTACGGCGCTTTATGCGCGAAGCAGAAGCAGCTTCTTCGATAGATACTCCATTTGTGGTTCGTGTGCTTGAGGCAAACCATACGGAGAGTGGCATCCCTTATCTCGCGATGGAGCGACTAGTGGGTCAAGACTTGGCCCAAATCCTTCGTGATAGAACATGCCTAACGCCCGAAGAGGTTTGTAAGCTTGTAGAGGAAATCGGCGCCGGGATTGAGGCTGCCCGTGTAGCGGGTATCGTTCACCGCGATCTCAAACCGCAAAACCTCTTCCTTGCGCGGCAGCCCAATGGCGAATCCATTTGGAAGATCTTGGACTTTGGGGTTTCTAAACTCCAACGCCGCGGCAACACGTTAACCGAAGGTGTCGTAGGAACCCCCGCGTATATGTCGCCAGAGCAAGCACGAGGTCAAGAAGTCGACTATCGTTCTGACCTCTACTCTCTTGCTACTGTCGCCTACCGGGCGTTGACCGGTCGACCCGCTTTTCTAGGGACCGACATACCGTCGACTATGTATGACGTTGTCTATGCGATGCCGATACGTCCGACCCATTTGGTCAATCTTCCGTCCGACATCGACTCCGCGCTCCTTGTTGGTATGGCCAAAGAGCCCTCGGATCGTTACGCGACAGGGCGAGACTTCGGAGAAGCTTTAAGGCAGGCGCGGTCTTCGCAGCTAAACGCTCGTAGCCGGCAGCACGCCGAAAGGCTTTTTGAGAAGCATCCCTGGAAAGACAGTTCTCAACCTGCACTAGGTCTAAACAAAGTCCTCTTCAAGTAAGGACCGAACGGGTTCCACCGGCTGCTGTGTCGGCATTTTCCAGCGAAACTGGCAGGCTGAACAGCCAGGCATTCTAAATATCTATGTAATTTTATCGTGTTCTAAATTGGACTCAAACTTGCTGAAATAATCGCTGCAATGTTTTCCAGGACACTTTGGTCGTGCCTATTTATCGCGTTTGTCATGCAAACCGCGCCTTCTTTAACTTGGTCTCCTAACTCGGAAGCCTTCGCTATGAAGAGTAGAAAGGCAAGGCGGGCAAAAAAGAAGGCACGCCTAAAGCGACGAACCAAACCAGCAAAGGGCAACCTGCTTGCTTCGGTCTCTCGCCGCAGGTCAAAGCGCTTGGCGCTACGAAACTTGCAGTCCTCCGGCCGCGCGTTGACCAAACAAATTTCCGTAACCCCCACCCCGCCCAAAGAGGCGGCGCGTCTAGTGAACGTTAAAAACCGAGCGGAAGCAAAGCTATGGTCACGCCTTAAGGAGTTAGACTTAATCGGCCCAATTCTCAGAAGTTCCGAGAGTTCGGGCGCTCCTATTTACGCAAGACAAAACAATCTTCCCGACGAGAGCGCTACCTATGAATCTCTTTATCCAAAAGTAAAACTTTACGGAAAAATTCGGGTGCGGCGGAATGGCGAAGCATTCCTTGATGTTCATGCAAAATTTCAACCCAAAGATGGGCTGAGGTTAAAGGACCGCCAGAGCCCCCTTGGGGATTACTACACCAAAACTATGATTTCCTATTTCATCAGCAAGAACGGAATGCCTGCTGTTCACGAGCGATTACGTTCTGCAGTCAGAATGGCACGAGGGCAGGAACAAGAAAGAGCGCCTCAGACGAATGACAGCGCATGGGACTTCGCCGCGGAACAAATCTGGAAAGTTCTTTCTCCAAAAGAAAGACAGGACGTAACTGATGCCTTATTCGTTGAAGCTGTACAAAAAATGTATTTGGGACCTCAGGACGAGCTAGGTGAAATACAGCGAGCCCAACGGCACTTCGTCGCGAACTACCAGAAGGCTCGCCGCGAAAACCGCCTTCGCTATAACCTTCACGGCGAGTACGCGGGACTCTTTGTAGAAATCATAAGATAAGCCAAAGTCGTGAATCTGTAGGGAGTAGTCAATTCCCCAGAGATTGCGTATGCTCGGCGAATGGGACAAATCGGTCGTAACCAGCCTTGTCATTGCGGAAGCGGTAATAAGTTCAAACACTGCTGTCTGGGCAAAAAGAGCATCGCTTCCCGCTCAGGTGCTGGGGTTCGCTCGAAAAGCAAAGGCGTGGTCCTTCCAAGTCTGATTATTCTCGCGGGTGGCGTTGGCGCATTCTTCGCGTTTGGAAGCAAAGGTCTTGGAGCCGCCGCCGCCGTACTAGTTGGCTCTATTTTGGTCGCCGTTGCGGTGACGGTCTTTCGCGACCCACCGCCACCCAAATCCGGCGGTTCCGATGCCGCAGCCATCAACTTCGGCAGCTAATAGCCTGAAAACAGAGAGGCCCCTTGACTGGGTGGTCTACCCGGTTTACTTCCTTCGTCGTGGCACGAATCGGTTTGGCATTTCGTTGTTTTTTCTCCATGCTGTTCTCGGGAAAACTTCCTGAGTCTGCCGGGGAATTCCTTCCGCAAACGCCAAAGCCTCTGCCCGAACCGAGGATTGAACCCGAAGTCACCCAAGCCGTGAAACCCGCTACCAAGCAACAATCGGTCGCTGGGGGAACAGCAAAAGAACGAGAAGGCGCTCTGACAGTCTTGGGATTACTACAACGCGAAGGTCGGCTCGTTGATTTCTTAAACGAAACCATAGAGAGCTACGATGACTCAGACATTGGTGCTGCGGTCAGAGACATACACCGAGGCTGCAAAAAAGTTCTTAAAGAGCACTTTACTCTAGAGCCCGTTATGCCGGGCGCCGAAGACGAAAACGTGAACGTTCCCCGTGGTTTTGATCCAGGAGAAATCCGACTTGTCGGCGAGGTACCTGGCGAACCACCCTTTCAAGGCGTACTACGCCATCACGGCTGGCGAGTGATTGACTCTAAACTCCCTGCCGTGAGTGAAGGGGTTGATCGCAATGTCCTAGCTCCCGCCGAAGTGGAGCTCAACTAGCAAGTGTCGTCGTTCACGGTCGGAATCGACCTCGGCACTACGAATTGCGCGGTTGCGTATACAGAGTCTGGTCGGGAAACCATAACGTCGTTCCTCGTCCCTCAACTTGTGGGTGCTGGCGAAGTGTCAGAACAGCCAACTCTGCCCTCCTTCCTGCTCTTACCCGGCGAGTCAGATGTAGCAAAGGCTGGGCTGGCCTTACCCTGGAGACCAGACAACTCGTTTGCAACCGGGGTCTTTGCCCGTGAGAGAGGGGCGGAAATCCCTCACCGTGTGGTTGCTTCCGCAAAGTCTTGGCTATCTCATCCGGGAATAGACAGAGAATCTCCGGTATTACCTTGGCGGGATGAGGATTCTCCAGGCGGCGAGCAAGTGTCACCGGTGGAAGCATCGACACGATATTTGCAGCATATTAGAGACGCATGGAACCACACCATGCCAGCAAAGCTGGAAGACCAACAGATTTTACTCACAGTGCCAGCCTCTTTCGACGCCCAAGCGCGAGAGCTCACGGTCAAAGCCGCAAACGCCGCCGGCCTTCGCAATCTAGTTTTATTGGAAGAACCGCAAGCAGCGTTTTACTCCTGGCTTCAGCACTCTGGCGCAAATTGGAGAGAACAGCTTAGCTCTGGTGACATCGCTCTTGTCTGCGACATAGGTGGAGGAACATCCGACTTCTCGCTTATCTCGGTTAGTGACGATGGCGCGGGAAATCTTGCCCTCGATCGTATAGCCGTGGGCGACCATATACTTCTTGGCGGCGACAATATGGACATTGCCCTTGCTTACTGCGTAGAGGCAAAACTTGGCAAAAAAATTAGTTCTTCGCAAAAACGCTCTCTCACTCATACCTGCCGGAGAGCGAAGGAAAATCTGCTATCAGATCCCACGCTAACTTCAGTCCCAGTTTCCATACTCGGTAGCGGAAGCAAGCTAATAGGAGGAACGCTTCGTTCTGAAGTCACTCAAGAAGACATAAAAAAGATTGTCTTAGCGGGCTTCCTGCCGGAGACACCTATCACAGACAAGCCCAAACGACCGAAGACTGTTGGTCTTCAACAAATAGGTCTTCCCTACGCCTACGATGCCGCGATTTCTCGACATCTCGCCTCCTTCCTTGCAGAGCATCAGGTAAAGCCCAACGTCGTTCTCTTCAATGGTGGCGTGACGAAAGGGGTGGTTTTCCAGGAGCGAATCACCGCACTTCTCGACTCTTGGCTTGGTCACAAAACGCGCGTGCTTTCCGGTACCAACGCTGATCTGGCGGTCGCCCATGGCGCGGCTTACTACGGGCTCGTTCGTTCGGGAAAAGGCATACGAATCCGAGGAGGAACTGCGCGTTCGTACTATATCGGCGTTGAGAGTTCAGCCCCGGCTATCCCGGGCTTCGAACCGCCACTAAAAGCGCTTTGCGTGGCTCCATTCGGTATGGAAGAAGGTGCGACAGAGAACGTTCCGGGACCGGAGCTTGGCTTTCTCGTTGGTGAACCTACAACTTTTCGATTCTTTGCCTCGAGCACCCGAAAACTAGATCGGGTAGGCTCCATCGTTGACGTCGATGACGAATCAATGACCGAGCTCACTCAAGTAGAAACCAACTTAGAAGCAAGAGGTGACAATTCACAAGGACACGTGGTTCCCGTTTCACTGACATCGACCGTAACCGAAGTAGGCACTCTGGAACTTTGGGGAACAAGTCGAAAAAGCTCCGAGAAATGGCGTCTTGAATACTCTGTGCGCGATGACTAGTTCTCGTTTCATTTTAGGTGTTGATTTGGGGACGACCAATTCGGCCGTTGCCTGCGTCGACCTACAATCCGCAAGTCAGCAGGTCGATTCGTTTGCGATCCCACAATTGGTCGCACGCGGACAAGTATCACCTAGGAAGCAACTGCCATCTTTCATTTACATTCCTGGTGTTCACGACCTTACTGAGGCTGACCGTGCGACTCCTTGGGGTGGCCCATCTGAACTTTTCGTGGGTGATTTGGCCCGAACCCAAGGGGCGCGAATGCCCGAGAGAATGATCTCGTCAGCCAAATCTTGGCTATGTCACGGAGGCGTCGACAGGAAAGCGCCAATCCTTCCTTGGGGTGTACGCGACGAGCAAGTGAAGAAAATTTCGCCAGTCGAAGCAAGCGCCGCCGTACTCGAGCACGTTGCCAAAGCATGGAACTGGGCGCGCGAAAACAACCCAGAGACAAATTTCAAAGAACAAGACGTTATGGTAACCGTGCCAGCCTCCTTTGATGAGGCAGCTCGTGAACTCACTTTGAGCGCTTGCGAAAAGGCAGGGCTTGCGAACGTCGTGCTTCTCGAGGAACCCCAGGCAGCATTTTATGCTTGGATGAGCGGTCCGAATCGTTCCAAAGAGCTAAAACCGAATAGCACTCTCTTGGTGTTCGACATGGGAGGCGGCACTACCGATTTCACTCTTATTTCCGTGGGTGACGACGGGGACAGTTTCGAGAGAACTGCCGTGGGAGATCACCTACTTCTCGGTGGTGACAATGTCGATCTTGCACTGGCCAAGCAATTGGAAACCAAGATAGCAGCGGAACGAAAAAAGAAACTTGATCCAATTGAGTGGCATGGCCTTGTCCATTCATGTCGTCTTGCCAAAGAAACTCTTCTCAACAGTCCCGATAAAGAAAGCGCAACGGTTACTGTGCAAAGCCGTAGTTCCAAGCTCATTGCTGGAACTATTCGCGACGAAATCACTCAGAAACAGCTGCAATCAACCATGTTGGACGGCTTTTTCCCCCTTGTTCCCAAGGAGGATGTTGGTCGCAAGACAAGGACCACAGGGCTTCAGGAATACGGCCTTCCCTACGCATCCGATCCTGCCGTGACACGGCACCTTCGCCGTTTTCTCGAACGCCACAAGGTGGACAAAGTAGACGCTGTTCTTTTCAACGGTGGCGCCATGACGCCGACGACCCTTCGCCACCGAATCATCCAACAGGTCGCGGAATGGCAGAACGGAGACGTTCCCAAAGAACTGGCCAACCAGCACCCCGAGCTAGCAGTCGCCCAAGGGGCAGCCTACTACGGATTGGTCCGTCGCGGTTTGGGAACTAGAATACGCGGCGGAACCCCTCGCTCCTACTACGTCGGTGTCGACAATGCTGGCGCCAGCAACGAACAAGCGATCTGCGTCGCAACAAAAGGACTCGATGAGGGTGCGCATGTAGAGCTAGAGAGAGATTTTGAGCTGCTCACGAACCGGCCAGTGCGTTTCAAACTGTTTTCATCCAACAACCGCGAAGGAAAGGCGGGTGAACTGGTGCAACCCGACCCGACTGAATTTCTAGAACTGCCACCGATTGTCACCGTGTTACGCGCTCGAGGTCGTTCGAAAGTAACGGTTCGGTTAGAAATTGGCCTCACGGAGTTAGGTGCACTCGAAATCCATTGCGTAGACCAAGGAGAGCAAGCTGAAAAATGGAAACTCGCTTTCGACATGCGCGCTGGCGGTGCGATTTCCTCACCGGAGGCGAAAACAATCGACAATCCTTCTCTTGAAGAAGCCAAGAGACACGTTCGGGAATCGTTTGTCGACGAAAAGAACATTGCCCAGCTCAACAAACGTTTGGAAAAGCTGCTAGACCAAGACAGAAATAATTGGAATATGCACACAGCGAGGTCGCTGTTCGACGCAGCCTTTTCTGTGGAAGAAGAAAGACTACGGTCCGCCGAGTGCGAAGCCCGGTGGCTACACCTTGTTGGCTTTTGCCTACGTCCGGGCCGCGGTGCACCTCTCGACGATTGGCGCGTCAAACAAATGTGGCGCATTTTCAACCAGGGAATCCACCACCCAAAATCGGAACAAGTCCGGCTTGCATGGTGGATAGCGTGGCGGCGCATTGCCGGTGGAATGTCTCAAGGACAACAGGAGCAAATTTACGACCGCTTAGCCCAACTATTTTTGCCCAGCGCAAAGCAGAAAAAGAAGTGGCACCAGGTTAAACCAAGCCAGCAAGAAGCCGCTGAGATGTGGCGAACACTGGCCAACCTGGAACGCCTCGCTCAGGGCTCAAAGCAGAAACTCGGAGACGAACTGCTTCGCAGGATGGAAAGCAAAAAGGGACTCTCAGAACCTTTGTATTTTTGGGCTCTAGGCCGCATCGGTGCGCGAGTACCTCTTTATGGTCCCTTGAACGCTGTTGTCCCAGCGGAGAGAGTGGAGATTTGGCTTTCTCAATTATTGGATAGAGACTGGCCAAATCCTGAAAAGATCGCGTTTTCCGCGGCTTCACTAGGCCGCCGTACCGGGGACAGAGCTCGAGAGCTTTCCGACCAGGTCCGAAGGCAGCTTGCTGACAAACTCCAAACAATGGGTAGCCAGCGATCAGCTACCTTAGTGGAAGAGATTGTCGAGCTCGAATCTCGAGAAGAACGAGTTGCCCTTGGAGACAGCCTACCTCCGGGCCTTCGTCTCCTCAGTGATCAATAGCTACCCTTTGGCTGATCATGCAGTTACAGGGAAAAGTTGCGAGTCTGGGCCCGTCGGATCGAAATTCTGTCTACCCCACTGACAGACCTTCGTGTTATTTGGGAGGGGTGTCTCGACGCTCACCGCGCTACCGCGCAAGCTACTCCGCCACCATCCAATATCTGGGTTCCGACGAGACCGTAGCTTGTAAGCTTTTAGATGTCTCCAAGCACGGTTGCTCTGTGGAACTCGAAGAATCTCCCCCTGAGGGTGCGCTTCTGATCGTGGCGTTATTCGACGGGATTACTGGGCAGGCGATCCAAGTAGAAGGAACGGTTGTAAGGTGCCCCGAGGGGCTTACTGGCCCGCCTGTCGACGATTTTCAGTATCTTGTGACTCGGCCGAACGACGTAGCAATTTCAAGTAGACGGCCAAAGAGCAGTCTCCGAAAACCCGTTAACCTCGGAATTCATTTTGATTCGCCATCGGAAAGCTGGCTTGCACTTGTTTCTAGATACAAGAGAACAGCCCAAACCAAGCCAATGGGTTCGGGTCTTCGCAGACTTACCCTTTTGGTTGCCGGCGATACCAAACACAAGCGCGAAGCCCTCGCTCTTTATGTGAAAAGTGGCTGGGACGTGCGCTTTGCGGTCGACTACCAAGCTGCGGCCCAGGGACTAAGAGAGTTTGAAGTCGATGCTGTCGTCTCAGAACACGAAAGTGTAATTGCTCGGAACAAAATCCTAGAACTTGCAAAACGCGTTCAACCGACAGCCCACCGAGTCGCTCGATATAACCTCCAAGGCCGCGCAAGGCCGGGTCGGGGAAACTCGACGGACTTGGTTCAGGACTTTGTCGATGCGGAAGGTGGACTAGACGCTTTGGTTTCCACTGTATATCAGGCTTGCACGCCAGCACCGCAAAAGGCCGGATAGAAATCTGATACGGTCCGCGGGATGTCTTCCACCGACGGTTACGTATCCGGTCCACCACACCCTACCTCTGGCGTAGTTGCCATTTCCCCTGCTGAAACAAGCAAGCTTTTGGGCGCTATCATTGTCGCTGCAAAAGAGCACGCTCCAAAATCGATTGTTGCCTTCGATCTCGACTCGACGTTGTTGAACAACTCGCCCAGACAAAGCCAAATCCTTCGAGAGTACGGCAAATCGGCAGGTGTAGAGCCGCTTTGCCAAAGCGCTCCAGCACATTGGGACAGTTGGGACTTTAAAGCTCCTATGGTACGGGCCGGGCTCTCAGAGTTTCAAGCAGCAGATCACCTTGAACCTTTCACTGAATTTTGGAGGCGTCGTTTCTTCACGAGTGAATACTGCCAAGTAGATGTTGCTACACCTGGAGCGCCTGAGTTTGTCAACGAACTCGTTAGAGCCGGTGCGCAAATTTGTTATTTGACCGGTCGCCAAGAAGATATGCGCGACGGCACGGTTGCGTGCTTTAAGCGAGAAGGCTTCCCAATTCCTGGCAGTGAATCGGTCTATCTGTGGATGAAACCAACTCTCGACGAACACGACGATGCCTTCAAATTAGCAAGCTACAAAGAACTCAAGAAGCGAGGCACGGTAGTCGCTGCGTTCGACAACGAGCCTACTCACATCAACGGGTACAAGGAAACCTTTCCAGACGCTGCAGTCGTCCACTTAGACACTGACTGCTCGCCTCGTCCGGTAAAGGTTCAAAGCGGAATCCCGTCGGTAAAGAACTTCGAAAGATAAGCTGGCTTAGTCTTCGGACAATTTCTTTTTTTGACTCTCTAACGCTGTTTTCAGGCGGCCTTGTACAACTTCTTCTCGCATATGAGACGCTCGTGCGCGTTCAGCTCTTGAAGCACCTGCTAGCGCAACGACTTTCGCGGCATCGCATGCCACGCTCATAGTGGCCTGTATAACTGCGGCAGATTCTTGTGGGTCACGGAAGGAACGCTCCGCCGCACCATAAAGTCTTCGGCAAACATGATCTACGTTATCCAGGATCGCGAATTCGCTTTCTCCCCATGCCAGCCGTTCGGAAACTCCTGCTTCGAGCACCGGATCTAAGACATCACCCAAGTGGGAACCATCTAAACGTCTTAATACTGCATCAAAGACTTCTTCCCCCGGTGGGGAATCATGACTTGCCACCTCGGCAAGGTTAAGTACTTCATCACGAAGAATTAGAACTTTCTCTGTTAGTCCACGGGGCACTAGTCGAACTCCTCGTCTTCTGGAATCGGTACCGTCATATTTCTCTCAACGATCGTCTGAGTGCGATCGCTTCGGGTCGATTTTGCCACTAACTGTTCTTCCTGTGCTTTTACTTCGAGGCGCAATTCCATCGTTCGCTTGGTCATCTCTTTAAGTTGAGAACCTAGGGGGTCACAGCCTTCGATAGCCACTCTAGCGATCGCCATCGCTAAGCCGTGATAAGCGACAGCTAACCTCTTGACGGCAGCCAAGCTGTGACTTCCACAATCTGCGAGAGATTGGAAGTGCACATCGCGCGCAGTATAAAGACTTTCAAACAACTCGTCTAACTCCGTACGATGTAAACCTTTCGCAGCGAAGACTTCTCGCGCAGCGTTTAACATATCGCTCTCGCCTCCATCGTCGACAGCAAGGATCTGCGCCACGGCCAAAAACTCATCAACTCCTTCGTCCACTTCGACTGTAGACAATCGTTTCTTCCAATTTTTCTTCGTGTCCTCAAGGTCTTTGGCCACCGCAGGTTCGAGGGAAGAGCTCGCAGTTGCGGAATCTCTAGCCAGTGTTCGTTGAAGAGTTGGAGGAGCTGTATTGTGAAGTTCCGTTTCTGCCAGGCCGGCTTCGACTGTTCGGATGTTCTCCGCGATTGTTCGAATAAAAGCCATATCCGCAACAACCAAACCGCGGGAAACTGCAATTTCCAAAGGGAGCGCGACTGGCTCGCCCTCGTCGGCGAGCTCTTTCACAACCGCAATAGCAGCTTTCCCTAGAAGCCCAAGCAATTCACGCACGTCGTATACAGAGCCGTTCTGGGCGAGCCAGTTAATAGATAAATCTTCAACGAAATTCCAAATGTGTGAGCCGGTCGTATTCTCTAGGTCATGGAATAAGGCTTCGCAGAAATTTCCTGCAATAATTTCGACGGCCTCATTCGTGCGCAAGTTCACACAAACGGGTGATTTCGCTACCCCGTGTTCTTTGGCGTAATGAAGGAATCGCTTCCTCCGAGACCACCAAGCCGGCGCACCGTTCGTGCGAACGATGGCAGTAGTCCGCGGAAGCGGGGCTTGCCCTGCCTCAACCACTAGAACGGTGACGTTGTCTCCGCCACCACCACGCAACGCGAGCTCAACCAACTCATCAGCCGCCTTCTTTGGGCTGGAGGCGCCAGACAGAACTTGTTCCATACCACCGTGAGAAGAGAAACCCGTGAGGCCGTCGGAGCAAAGCACCAACCTATCCCCGGGCTTTAATTCGACGACGTTAATTTCAACTTCGGTATTGGGTTTACTACCCAAATTTCGGGAAAGGACTCCCCGGTAGGGGTGATGGGCTGCGTCTTCCACGGACAGCGCTCCCTTGGCCAGCATCTCTGAAACAACCGTATGGTCCCTCGTTAGCAGCGTTAGTCTTCCCTCACGTTGAAGGTACGCACGGCTGTCGCCAACATGGGCCACGTATGCTTGACTGTCATTTTCGATTAAACACGCGACCGCCGTTGTTCCCATTCCACGACGTTCTTTTTTTCGACGAGATTCGTCGTAGATAACTCCCGAGGCTCTTTTCAATGCGCGCTCAAGGAGCTCTCGAGGACCGCGAGACACCCTGCGGCTGGAGATGTACTCATGCACGACGTCCTTGGCCATCTTCGAGGCAACATCACCGGCTTTGTGGCCACCCATCCCATCAAAAACCGCAAAAAGAGCGCCTTCTTCGTCAATAAGAAAGCAATCTTCATTGTTCTCGCGGACCTTGCCTGGGTTGGTAACTCCATGCACGCCCATGGATAGCTTGCTCACCCCGCCTCCAACGATTTTGCATTGATCACGTCCCATTCGCCACACAGTGCATCCACAACAGAACGCGCAGCTATACGGTTCAGCTTTACAATCTGGCGAACAAAAGCACTTGTTTCGGGGGCATCATCTGGCAAGACTTGCTGCGCGACCTGCACAGCTACCTCACCAATGGCTACCATCGTGTGAACAAACCCCTCTGGGGTATCACCGTGCCCAGTTCGTATCGCCATCCAGCGAGCAAGAAAGTCGCGATATGAAGACTCATCGCGGTGGCCGAAGTAGCGGCGCATCTCAATTAATACTCGTTCAAATTCCCTACGTGCTGCAGAGATAGATAAATCTGCATAAGTTGGCGCAATAGACCCACGTACCTCAATGAGCCGATCCAGAATTCGATGCTGCAAGTTCTGAAACGTGTCACCTTGGCCATTCGCCATGGGTCAATGGTATCATCGCGGGCTGGAAGAGTAAGAGTATGGACCCCTTGACTAGCGAGGTATTTAAAGAGCGCCGCAATGAGCTGATGCGTCGTATCGGCCCCAACGGAGTGGTACTCGTGCACTCACCACCCGATCCCGGTACATGGCCCTTCCGCCCCAACGCGGACTTTACGTACCTCACGGGTATCTTGGAGCCGAACGCAACCCTTGTCCTTCGCCCAGGTCACGAAAAACCGGTCGTTCTATTCGTGAGAGAGCGTGATCCGGAGCGGGAGCGGTGGGATGGCCTTCGAACCGGAACCGAACGGGCAAGAAGTGAATTCGGAGCAGACCTCGCATACCCCTCCACAGAACTTGCAGAAAAACTACCGGATCTACTCGCTGGACGCGAAACCCTGCACTACCACTTTGGCCATCACCATGAATTCGACAAACTTGTCACAGAATGCGCCAGCAGCCTTCGGAAGAAAGAGAGGAGCGGAAAACAACCCTTCTCAAAGATCGTCGATACTCGACGATCTCTTCACGAGATGCGATTGCGCAAAAGTGATCACGAGATTTCAATTCTAAAGAAAGCTGTAGCAATTACAAAGAAGGCCCATCTTCGTGCCATGAGCATTGCCAGCGCGGGTATTGGCGAATTTGAATTGGAGGCTGCTATCGCTGAAGAGTTCCGTAGTGCTGGTGGAAATGGCCCCGGGTACCAGAGCATTGTTGGTGGTGGAAACCGCGCCAATATTCTCCACTACGTAAATAACGATCGAAAACTTGAGCCAGGCACCTTGGTACTCATCGATGCCGGTTGCGACTACCAGGGCTACACCGCTGACGTGACTAGGACCTTTCCGGTCGACGGCGTCTTTACCCAAGCGCAAAAAGATTGCTACCAAGGAGTTCTAGAAGTTCAAAAGTCGGCGATCGAACAAATTCGCCCAGGGATAACACTTCTTGATATCCATAATTTTTGTGTGAAAGGCCTAACAGAGTTGATGGTAAAACTCGGGCTCTTAGAAGGCGACGTAGATGCACTCATCAAAGACCTCTCCTACAAGAAGTTTTACATGCACCGTACTTCGCACTGGTTAGGCATGGACGTTCATGACGTTGGCTCCTACACCAAGGACGAACAGCCCAGGCCAGTGGAAGCCGGGATGGTCATCACGGTCGAACCTGGCCTTTACATCGACAACAGTAGCGATGCCCCAGGGGAATTTAGGGGAATTGGAATCAGGATAGAAGACGATATTCTCGTCACCGCGACCGGCTGCGAGGTCCTATCTAGCGAGATTCCCAAGGAGGTTGAGGAACTGGAAAAGGCCTGTGCCTCGAGCCTTGGCGGACCATCTGCTCCATGATAAACGGCGCAGAGACATGGCGTCTTTAGTACTAGTCGTTGACGACGAACAAGATCTCGTCGCCACCCTGGATTACAACCTTCAGAGAGAGGGTTACAAGACTCGTCTGGCCCACAATGGAACAGACGCCATTGCCAAGGCGACTGGTACTCCTCGCCCTGACTTAATCATTCTAGATCTGATGCTACCGGATATTTCAGGCACAGAAGTTTGTCGCAAATTACGAAGCAATGAAAAGACCCAGGACATCCCGGTCATCATGCTGACTGCCAAGGGCGAAGAAATCGACCGCGTCGTAGGATTTGAAGTAGGCGCCGATGACTACGTTATCAAACCATTCAGCGTTAGAGAGCTTATGCTTCGCGTTGGGGCGGTTTTGAAACGGGCACAAGTCAGCAGCACCGGCAATGAAACCGAGGAGAGTTTCGGGGAGCTCCGAATAGACAGGCAAGGCCACAGAGTTTGGGTCAATGACAAAGAGGTCAGTTTGACCGCGCTGGAATTTCGCCTGTTGAGTACATTCATTTCTCGCAAAGGGCGTGTTCAAAGCCGAGATGTCTTGCTTTTTGACGTTTGGGGTATTGACTCAGAAGTGACCACGAGAACCGTTGATACTCACGTCAAGCGACTCCGCGAAAAGCTGGGCGATGCGGGCAGATACATCGAAACGCTACGTGGTGTCGGTTATCGATTTCGGGACTCTCCCGACCAAACGAACGAATAGCGGATATGGTCAGTCCACCCCAAAAAACTTTGTCGAGTCCATACGAGGCCGTCATTGATGGAATGCTTGATGCCGTCGTAGCGATTGACTCAGACTTCCGAATTACCCTTATCAACCCTGCGGCTCACTTGCTCCTGGAACTTCCCTCTGGTCAATTAGGGCGCTCTCTTTTCGAAGTAATTCGTGCACCGGCGCTACAGGAACTCCTAAACAACGACAAGGAGAGCAGCGCAGGCGAATTCGACCTAGCTGGAGGCGACAAGCGCGTGATGGCTAAAGTAGCCCACAGACGGGATGGTAGTCGAATTATCGTCCTAAGTGATGTGACAGAACTCCGGCGTCTAGAAACCGTTCGAAGAGACTTTGTCGCCAACGTTTCCCATGAGCTTCGGACTCCGATCAGTATTGTACGTGCAAACCTGGAGACCCTTATTGATGGCGCGATGGAAGACGATCACCATGGCCCCCTTCTCGCGCAAGCCGCTCTCCGCAACGCCGAGCGTCTTACAAATATTATTAACGACCTTCTAGATATTTCTCGCTTGGAAGCCGGGCAGTACGGAGTGACTCTAGACAAGATCTCACTCAAAAAGGCAATACGGTCCGCAGTCGAAACTATCAATCGCAAAGTACGGGTCAAAACCGAGCCCAAACTCAAAGCCTTTGCCGACGCAAAAGCCCTCGATCAAATTCTAATTAACTTCTTGGACAATGCGGCGAAATACACACCCGACGACTCCGACATCGAGGTCTGGACTATGACTTCCGCCGAGGGCACCGCTCGAATAGAAGTTCGCGACTCTGGCCCTGGACTTGATCCTCGACATAGAAGCAGAGTGTTCGAACGTTTTTATAGAGCTGACCCTGGACGTTCTAGAGAGATGGGTGGCACGGGACTCGGCCTCGCTATTGTGAAACACCTAGCGGAAGCGATGGGTGGCCAAGTCGGCGTAGAGGCCAACGACCCCAAAGGGTCGATTTTTTGGGTTGAGCTTAAAGCGCCGATAAAAACTAGACTCTCCTCAAGTGAAATAGGCGAAGAAGAAGAAGAAGAAGACGAGTACACAGTATCAGCACCTGTTGCAGCCAGCAGCGCCGTTACGCCAGCAAAACCAAGCCTAGACAAAGAGCAGTACCGTTCTAACCTACGTGAAGTTCGCGACAATCTGCTTCGCATGACGGGGCACGTAGAGGAAATGATCGAGATATCGACGAGTGCCCTATTGGACGCGGATATCGATAGAGCAAAGACCATTTTTGAAGCAGACAACCAAGTCAATCGACTAGAAATTGAAACAGACGAACTTTGTCTTCTGTTACTCGCAAGTGGCCCCGCACTATCCGACGACCTTCGATTCATCACCTTGGCGATGAAAATGGTCACAGATCTAGAGCGAATTGGTGACTTGGCTGTCAACATCGCCGAAAGGGCAATCGCGCTTAATGGAATTGTACCAAACGAATCCGCACCTCTCATTGGCAGGATGAGCGAGGTAAACCAGGAACTCCTGCGAGAAGCCACCGACGCATTTATTCACGAGAACGCAGAGCGCGCGGATGACGTACGAGACAGGGACGAAGAGGTCGACAGGCTTTACCTCCAGCTCTGTCACGATATCGAAGTCGCGATGCGGGAAGAGCCAGACCTCTTGGGGGTTGGAATGCACTTGCAGGCAGTCGCTAAGTTTCTTGAGAGGATCGGGGACCACATCACTAATTTGGCTGAACACGTTGTATTTCTAGTTAAAGGCAAAGATATTCGTCACGCTGGCAGTCTCGCGAAGAACGACTAAAAACTCTTCTATCGAAAAACAGCAAAGAAAATGAAAGCGCGCCTACGCAGTTGCATCGCTCTGATTGCTCTCTTAGGTACATTTGGGGATGTCCAAGGTGCACCTTCTCCTTTGTCGCCTTCTGCAAAATTGATTGCCTCCGGTGACTACAAAGACGCTGCGGCCTGGCTGGAAAAATACGTAGCTGATTTCCCCAACAGCGAGTCCGCAGCTGATGCCATGTTTCAACTGGCACAACTCCACGAAGCGAAACTCACCCGACCGGAAGAATCTCTGCGTTGGTATGCCGCACTCTTGGTTCGTTTCCCTGACAGTCGACACTCGCGACGCGCAGAAACCAGGATCCAAATCCTAAAGCAACGGATGGGTAGAGGAAAAGATGACCAGCGAGCTTTCATCGACTTCCAAAAAGAAATTCAACAGCAGAACATAAAGACCCAATTGGCAACCGCGAAAGCCTTGGAAACAATTGTCGAGAAATGGCCTCTTTCGTCAATCGCACCGGAGGCAACTTTCTGGATAGGAAATGCGTACGCTCGAGAGGGTCGTTTCAATTTGGCTAAGACTTGGCTAAAACGAACGCGTACGAAATATTCACACTCTGAATTTTCACATCGAGCCGACTTGGCTCTTGCTGATATCGCCCTTCGGATGGGTGATTTTGACGATGCGGAAAAAAGGTACCTGCGAATAGCAAAGCAATTCCCAACAGCTCCGGGCATTCGAGATGCGATTACATCCGTACACCGAGAACGCAATCGCGCACGTTGGACCAATCTCGCACTCGCTTTTTTCTTCCTTGGGTTACTGAGCCTTTTGATCACCTGTATTCGCCGCTCTCCGCAGGGATGGAGATCGCTCAAGCACATTGCTCCGGAGTTCATCTTCCTTTGCCCAGTTCTAACAGTCTTAGGTATTGCCTCCCTCAGCGCAAACGTCGTGGGCTCTAGAGCTATTCTAATGATTTGCGCCGGTTCTTTACTTATTATCTGGCTCTATGGAGCCTGCACGAATACGGCCAAGAATCGTCATCAGACCTTAACCGCGGCGGGCCTGGCTCTTGGTGGCCTAGTCTCGCTAGTCTATATGGCGGTAACTCGAGAGCGGTTGTTAGATCTTCTCGCTGAAACCTGGCGGCACGGTCCAGGTTAGTTTCTCGATTTCACACCACTCGCTATGGAGAACACTCGAACATTCGCAGAAATGGAGGTCCCAGAACCCGACCTTCTTTTCAATAGAGAATTGAGCCTTCTCCAGTTTCATAGGCGAGTCTATGAGCTCGCTAGCGATCCAACCACTCCACTCCTAGAGCGGTTGAAATTCAACTGTATTGTCTCCTCGAATCTCGATGAATTTTTCGAAATTCGAGTTGCGGGAATCAGACAGCAGGTGGCGCATGGCAACCAATCCATAGCCGCCGATCAAATTCCACCAAGAGAAGTTCTCCGACGGATTAGCAAGGCTGCGCACAGTCTCGTTGACGACCAATACACACTCCTAAACGACGCGCTCTTACCAGAGCTAGAAGAGAAAGGAATACGGTTCTTACGTCGTTCACGATGGACGGAGTCTCAAGCGAAGTGGATCCAAGACTATTTCTCAACGCAGTTACTTCCAATCCTGTCGCCGATACGCCTCGACCCAGCGCACCCTTTTCCTAGAGTCCTCAACAAAGCTCTTCATTTCATCGTTCAGATCCACGGAGTGGACGAATTTGGACAAGCGGGTGGACTTGCGGTTGTTCAAGCCCCTCGCGTATTTCCACGCATTCTAGCTCTTCCTGAGAGCGAAGAGGGTCAGTACGATTTTGTATTTCTCTCCTCGATTATTCACGCGCATGTGGGCGACCTCTTCTCGGGAATGGACGTTCAAGGTTGCTACCAATTCCGAGTCACACGAAATAGCGATTTGTTATTCGACGAAGAGGAAGTTGACGACTTACGTACTGCCTTGGAAGGCGAGCTATCAGCCAGAAGATATGGAGAAATTGTAAGGCTTGAAGTCGCTGACAACTGTCCACCCGAGATCGGAGATTTGTTGTTGCGGCGGTTCGGAATTACGGAAGCTGAGCTCTATCGCGTAAACGGTCCCGTGAACCTCCACAGGCTTGCGACGATCCCCGGCTTGATCGATCGCCCGGAACTAAAATATCCACCGTTTTCTGCCTCGCTAGCACCCCGAGTGACCAAAGGCGCCAGCCTTTTTCAAGTTGCCCGTCAAGGCGACATCTTGATGCATCACCCTTACCAGTCTTTTCGAACTGTGGTCGACTTTGTTCGTCAAGCTGCTGCGGATCCCAATGTACTAGCTATCAAGCAAACCCTGTATCGTTCAGGTACTGAGTCGGTCATTGAAGAAGCCCTTCTTGCTGCGGCTAATGCTGGCAAAGTTGTAACTGTTGTAGTCGAACTCCGGGCCAGATTCGACGAGGAAGCAAACATATCCATTGCAGATCGACTTCAGGAAGCTGGGGCAAACGTTGTCTACGGCGTTGTCGGATACAAAACCCACGCAAAGATGTTGCTTGTGGTCCGAAGAGAGGGAAACACATTAAGGCGGTACGTTCATCTCGGCACCGGCAACTATCACGCAAAGACAGCCAAACTTTACACTGACTACGGACTCATCAGTTGCGACCCAGTTCTGGGAGAAGACGTGCACAAACTCTTCATGCAACTAACCTGTCCTGGTGCCGAGACCCATCTCAAAAAAGTGTTTCAATCGCCGTTTACACTCCGAGAAGAACTCCTAGATCGAATTGCACTAGAAGCCGAGAACGCAGGAGCCGGCCGCCCAGCACGAATTATCGCAAAAATGAATGCGCTGGTAGAGCCTTCGGTTATTGCGGCGCTTTACAAAGCATCTCAAGCTGGTGTCTCAATTGAGCTCATCGTTCGAGGAATTTGCTGCCTTCGACCAGGAGTGCCGGGAATGTCTGAAAACATCCATGTTCGCTCTGTTCTTGGCCGGTTCTTAGAACACAGTCGCATCTTTTATTTTGAAAACAACGGGGATCCAGACGTGTTTCTGGCAAGTGCAGATTGGATGGGTAGAAACCTGTTCCGTCGCGTAGAGACTTGCTTCCCCATCGAAAATGAAAGCCTTAAGCAACAAGTGATAGAGCAAGGCCTAGGTTCACACTTGCGAGACAACACCAATGCGTGGATTCTCGACCAGGAAGGCACCTACAAACGAACGATACCGGATGAGGGCTCCGAACCTTTCTCTGCACAAACGGAACTGATTCGCTTGCTCGCTGATCCGATTGTTTCCGACTAGGTCCCGTTACAGAGAGAACTCAAGGCCCATACTGGCCCCAAGACTCGCGTGAGGCTTCCAGCCCAAATCCCGGTTGTAAACCCCAAGACCAACGCGGAGTGTTGACTGCACAACAGCGTGTACCCCATCTTGAACTGGATAGCGGACTCCAACGGTTCCTGTCGCAGGAAACGCGAAGCCACGAACGGCGTCTCGACCGAATGCCATTGCACGCAAGTGAAGACCAGCAGACACAAACGGCTCGAAATCATAGACGGGAGCAAAGTGGCGACGAAGTCGAGCCCCAATTTCGAATCCAAACCCTGAAGTCGACCCGAAACTGCAATCTGTTGTTCCCAGACGATTTCGGAAGCAGCCCTGTCCACCATTTCCGTACGTAACGCCAACTACACTCTCAAGCCAATCTCGCTGGGTCAGTTGGTAGAGGTGTCGACCACCGAAGTGAAGGCCACCCGGTGTGAACTCCGCACCGGCCTCTGCGCCAACAGATATGCCTAACTCCTGCTCAGAGCTAATTCCTGTTGGGTTCGAAAGACTCTCTTCAACCTCCTGTGCAAACACCTGGGAAGCTAAGCCAACAATGCAAAGTGAAACTAGAATATAGCGGAACATACTTTTATCGCCCCTCCCGTAAATGCGGAATCATCACTGCACCGCCAACCTTCTCCAAGAAAACTACATGCCTCGTCGTCGCGGCAATTATAAAGACAAACACCACCCGCCATCTCGGAACACGCAGCTCGCTCGGGGCAGTCGGAGTGAGTGACACAAGAAAGAGTGCACAACCCACCGGGTACGAGCTCTGGCGGAAGACATCTGTCATCGCATTCATCCGCTGAGTCGCAACTGGCACCCAGCGACCGACCGACTTCCTCGGCGCCGCAGGCGGCCACGAAAAGCAGTGCCAAGAGTAGCGGAACGTACAATCGAGAACTCACCCCCAAAAGCTACAGCGTCGCAGTCCATTACGCCACTTTCCTGCAAAGTGGCTTCCGCCGGGACTTTGATCCTCGCTCAGGCCTGAAAATTAAAGAAGTCCCGAAACGAGAAGCCAAAAGCTCGTAGCAAAGTCGGCAGAAAGCTCGCGAGACTCATCCGCGCCATTTTTTGCGGTTCTATAAAGAACCGTTTCTAACTCAGCCCGGTCGAACCACAAGCCGTGTGATTCACACCACTCAACGGGCACCTCCATCAAATCTCTGGTTCCCATTTTCTTTCGGCAAACAGGGCAAGTAGCCTGGCTGGGCGAACTAGAAGCGGAGAGAAGGGACTCCATCTTTTGCCTCTCCAAACTTTTCATTTCATCGAGCATTTCACGCAACCTGGATTCTGGGATCCATGAACCGTTACACTGTTTGCAATCAAGAAACGTCCCCCGCTTATGAAGTTCGTATCCTGGACAAACCGGGCATTGCTTGTGAGCTTCCCTATGCATATTGCTCGTTACGCAGCAACAGCCGCTCGTGATAGAGCCGCGATTAATGCTTCCGATGCTCGTGTCGATGTACTTGCAATCTCTTCTAGCGGTTTTAGCAATCGCTGCAGTTCCAGCTTTCCTGTTCCTCGCATTGGCCCAAGTGAGCTCTTGGTTAGAGACATCATATCGGTCGCTAGCTGGGCGATTTTTTCGCCTATTTCGACGGCATATCGAGAAGAAGCAAGAGTCGCTATATTTGCGAGCTCCTCTATCGTATGGCCAGAGAGTTTTCGCCGCCCTGAAAACCAATGGTGGAGAATCCCCATCTCAACCGTACCGATAACCCAAGCGCTATCAAGAACATTTGGGAGGCGTGCGGCCCTCGGCGCGATGGACCCCCGGAAAGGTGGAGTCACAAAATGTAGCTCTTGGTCCACAGTATTGATTTGAAAATGGCGCACAAAACGACCAAACAGTCGAGCATCCTCAATGTGAAACGTCGCTTTCGCCAGCTCGATGCGGCGATCTTCTAAGCCCGTGGAAACAATGAGTCCAGAGGGTTCTATTTCCACCCCGACCTCATGCAACTGTGTCCCCGCGCTAAACATCCCCCAATTCAATAATAGCACGCTGAAGCACAATGACACTTTGCGTTTTTATAGAGGGCCTTAGAAAATGCCGCATTCGATTGGAATTCCACGAAAGAGTCCGCTTCCACTAGCTGGACTCTTCTCGCCGGATAGCAATAGTATCCCGTTATGAGAAGGTCTATTTTCGCCACAGGTACGCTTCTTACCGTCGCTCTAGCCCTGCCAGCTTGTTTGGCCGAGGAAGTCGATGGCCCACCACAACCACCGGGACGGTTCGCGGAAATAGACTCGACCTATCAGGGAAGTATGTGTTCCCTCACCGACCTTCGGAACCCAACCCGCTGCCAACAGAGACCTTGCAGTTTCGACAACGATCCGAGGTGCGAACCCAATTTTTCGAATTTTGCTGTCGGAATCGAAGAGCTAGGCGCCCGGCAGAACTTGGTTTCCGTTGGAAAAACGGGATCCTTTTCCGTTTCCACTAAACCTTCAAATGGTGACCAACCCCCGGCGGCCCCCCATACCATTTTTGCGGGCGATAGGGGTTCTACGTATCGCTCGTCACTTGTGGTTGTGGCCCCCCCAGGCGCAAACGAAGATATCTACGGAGAGATTATCGAAGGCTACTTCCCAGAAGTGGGCCTTCAGGTAACGATGCCCACCGTAACGCAGGACCTTTGGTCTGACTTCCTTCGAGCCAACAATTTAATTGAGCTAGAGGGCACCGCAAATATGGTCGTGTACGTGACCAGAAACGGGGGCTCACTCGAGGGCGCCAATGTTTTCGTAGAAGGTGTCTTCGGCCAACAAATCGCCCGCTATGACAGAAGCAGCTCGCTTGTCTGGGACGGTTTTGAAACCGGTCCCTTCGGTGCTGTCGCTTTCTTGGGGATTCTTGCGGATGGAGGGAACGCCAAGGTGGGTTTGAGGGTTGTTGGGCCTAGAGGAGACAACCAACGCCGGTTGATTAACTTGCCCGTTACTGCCGGAGCAACGACCTACCTCTTCGTCGACTTACCCGAACCTCGGCCCTAGCCGACGGAGGCGACTACTACGTTGCCAGTATTCGTTCTATCTATCGCTGCCGGTTGTTTCCTCCTTTCAGAGCCTGCTCATGCTGAGCGGACCAACCACAAGATTCAGGGATTGCGATTTCAAACGCCTGCGTCTTTTTCTTTCCTAAGAGGCGAACAAGCCCCAAGCTCTCGCCTCGCCCACACGTTGTCGAAGAACCGAAAGAAACCCCAGACCTCAAACCACGCTTTTGTACTGAGTAAAGCCGCCGATGTTGACCTAGAAGTTTGGATCACACCACGTCCCGAGCCCCAAAATTGGCAGGTGGTAGTCCAACTTCGCCGTGCCAGTAGATATGGCTCCGAGTACTCTTTCTTAGAATCTCGAGCCCTAGATATCAACACTCTTCGTTGGACACGTACGCGTTACCGCGTGGGGCACGATTCAAGAGAAGCGATTGAGTACTCGATCGCTAAGGGCGAAAACCTGTACACGGTTACTATCCATGGTCCCCAAAAAAGACTACCTAAAATAGACCAACTTATGAGGGCATCATTGCGATTTGAGTAAGGCTGAAAAAAACACGCGACTATTGGTTTTCATATTGGCGTTTTTCCTTTGCACAATTCTCATCGCTTTTTTTTCATTGAAAAAAGAGCAGGAGATTAACACCGTTTTGGAAAACGCAATGAAAGCAACTGCGTTAGTTATCTCAGCAGATATTCGGGATGACCAGTTGATCCCGATGGCTATCGGGTCTGGTGCCATTGTGCATAGCAACGGAAGTATATTGGTCAACACACACCAACTCTTCAAATCAAACGGAAAACCGTATGACGTTTTCCTTGTTGGACAATTTGTTGGCGCTGCGCGAGAGCCGCTACTTCGTTGCGCAGGAAGAGCCATCGATAGCAAAGCCATGAACGGATTGGATCTGTCCCTGGTCCGATGCGAGTTTGACTTGGATGGGGCCCCCTTCGAACCAAGAGATTGGTCTCGGTTTTCTATGGCTCAGGACGAACCGGTGATTGGCGAAAATCTGCAAGTCCTCGGTTATCCCAATATCGGAGGCAATCGAATGCGCGTAACCGAAGGCGTGGTCACCAAAACCCCTAACGGAGTAGGAACGTACCTAGAAACGAACGCATCCATTACTCACGGCAACTCGGGAGGCGCGGCAATCAACACAAAAGGGGAACTCGTCGGGATTCCCTCGGCTTTCCAACTTGCGACTCACACAAGCTCCTCGGCCGTGAAGAAAAGCAGCCTCATCATCCCGGTACAGCAGGCACTCCCGTTTCTGGGCAAATATCGAGCTTCACCCGGTGCTAGACCCAACACCGAACCCAGAACAAATTCAATGCCTTAGACAAAGATAGGTAGTGACATTTCCCACATTGGAACACTTTATAGGTGTTTACCCTAGAAACTACTTGCGAACGCTCCCGCGATACTTATGATTCGATTGCTTCATTCGAGAGGATGGAGTTGACCGTGGCAGGCCTCCCCCCCCCCGACGGCCGCTGCGGTCTTTTTTTTAAGACCTGGAACGCTTCGGTGTTCCAGGTTTTTTTTTGGCTCGTAACCACTCCCGGGGAGCTGGCCACGAAGGCTCCCGTCGGTTTACATTCCCCTCTCATGCGCATCGCGCGAGAACTCATCGATCAGGACGCTGAGAAGGT